>LJCR01001280.1 GCA_001399705.1 Kouleothrix aurantiaca | reverse complement strand
CTGCTGCTGCTCGACGAGCCGATCAGCGGCGTGGACGCGCCGACCCAGGAGTCGATCCTGGCGCTGCTGGCCGAGCTGGCGCGTGCCGGCAAAACCCTGCTGATCACCACCCACGATCTGCGCTGCAACATGGAATTCTTCGACGGCCTGCTGGCGCTGAACCGCCGGCTGGTGGCACTTGGCCCCGCCGCCGAGGTACTGACGCCCGCGACCCTGGCGCGCACCTACGGCACGCAAATCGTGCTGGCCGACGGCACCGAAGTCGCGCTGACCTGATGGAGACGGGGAGATAAGAGACAAGGAGACAAGGTGACAGGGAGACAAGGTGACAAGGTGAGAGTTCCCCTCACACCTCGTGTCTCGGGTCTCGGGTCTCGGGTCTCGCGTCCCTCCTTCCAAAACCTATGCTACGAGAAATACAATGACCTGTACCTCACTCTGGGCCTGCGTGGCCGGCCCGCTCGAATTTGGCTTTATGCAGCGCGGCCTGCTCGCCGCGATCATGATCGCGATTATCTGCGCGGTGATCGGCGCGTTTGTGGTGCTGCAAGAGCTGGCGTTTATTGGCGACGCGCTGGCGCACGCCTCGTTCCCCGGCGTTGTGATTGCGTATCTGCTCAAATTCAACCTTGAGCTGGGCGGCGCGCTGGTGGGCATTTTCACCGCGCTCGGCATTGGCGCGATCACGCGGCGCAGCAAGCTCAGCCAGGATACTGCGATTGGCGTGCTGTTCGCGGGCACCTTTGCGCTGGGCGTCGTGCTGCTTTCAACCGTCAAGAGCTACACCAAGGATTTGTTCGGCCTGCTGCTGGGCGATGTGCTTGCCATTGGTACCGGCGACCTGTGGGTGATTGCGATCAGCGGCGCGCTGATGCTGGCGCTCGTGGCGGCGCTGTACAAGGAGCTGACGCTGCTCAGCTTCGACCCGATTCAGGCCGAGGTGATTGGCCTGCCGGTCGGTCTGCTGCACGAGCTGCTGCTGGCGCTGATGGCGGTGACGATTGTGATTGCGATTCAGACGGTGGGGATTGTGCTGGTGGTGGCGATGCTGGTGACGCCCGCCGCCACCGCGACGCTGCTGGCGCGCCGCTTCCCGATGGTGATGCTGCTTGGCGCGATCCAGGGGGTGGTTGGCGTGGTGGCTGGCCTGTACCTGTCGTTCTATTTCGCGGTGGCCTCGGGCGCGACGATTGTGCTGGTGCTGACGGCGATGTTTGGGCTGGCGCTGCTGCTGGCCCCGCACCTGGCGCGCCTGCGCACTGCAACGGCCTAGTGCGCTTTCAGCGCGGGGCTTAGGGGTTGGGGTTTAGGGATCGGGATTTGCGATGCGCAACAAAGCCTTTCACTTCCCGAAAACCTTACGTGGAATTGCATTAGCGGAAAGCGAAATGAGAAAGCCACAGAGCACACCGAGAGCATTGAGGGTTTGTTCACCTCCGTGTTCTCGGTGTTCTCTGTGGCTTTTCCGTGGTCTGCGTAATCTGTGGATTACTTCCGGTTCGTGCTAGCGCACCGTCATCGGCATAACGATGTGCAGGTAGCCATCCGCGCCGACGGGCTTGAACACGCCCGGGTTCTGCGCCGTCTGCGTCTCGATCGCGATCTGCGGCGTCTTGATCGCCGCCAGCGCCTCGCTCAGGAACTTGACGTTCAGCGCGATCTGGCCGCCGTCGCCATGCACCATGCCATCCAGCTCGCCCTTGTTGTCGCCCACTTCGGCCGCATTCGCGCTGATGATCAGCTTGCCCGGGCTCAGCTCGCCGCCCGACTCAAACGTCAGCCGCACGATGTTGGATGAGGCGTTGGCGAAGTAGGACGCCAGCTTCACCGCCTTGGCCAGCTCCTGCGTTTCGAGCACGGTGCGCGTGGCGTGGTTGCTCGGGATGATCCGCTCGATGTCGGGGTAGCGCCCTTCGATCAGGCGCGACACCAGGTCGGTGCTTTCGGTGTGGAACAGCACCTGCCCGCCGCTCGGCGTAACGG
>LJCR01000128.1 GCA_001399705.1 Kouleothrix aurantiaca | reverse complement strand
ACATTCGACATGCCGGCGGCGGCGCTGCCGAGCATCGTCACCTGATGGCGCGGGTGTGCGGCGCCCGGCCAGGCCGTGTGGTAAGCCGCGGCGGCAGCAAGGCAAGAAAGGGGGAGCCTGGCAGTACACAAGCGACTGGCCCAACAGCGTACGCAATCAGCGCACCTACACGACAATCGTCCACTTTGGTTAGGATCTGGAAGCAAAGGAGCACACAAAAATGCAACGAATGCTCAAAATCTTTAGCCTGCTCAGCCTGCTGGCCTTGCTGCTCGCAGCCTGTGGCGGCGGTGGCACGGCGACAACGTCCCCAACTGCAGCGCCAGCTTCGGGCGGCGGGGCGGCCACTGCAGCGCCGGCAGCCGAAGCGCCTACGGCCATGGCTGAAGCGCCCACCGCAGCCGCCTCCGCGGGTGGCGGCGCGGCTGCCGGCAGCGCGGCCAACTGCGCAATCGCCGGTCCCAAGGTCGATAAACTCGTCTTCTGGACGCGCTCGAAAGATGGCGACCCCGACTATACCAGCATCAAGGCTGTGGCAGACGCCTACACCGCCGGCGGCGGCTCGCCGGTTGAGATTGTGACCATCCCCGACGCCGACTTCAAGGCCAAGATGTCGATCTCCGCGCCGGCCGGCGAAGGCCCCGACGTCTACGGCCCGATCGCCCACGACTGGATCGGCGAGTTCGCGATCCAGCAGATCGCGCTTGAAGTTCCCGACAGCGCGATCAAGGAGAAGGACGACATCATACCTGCCGCGCTGGATGCCGCGCGCGTGAATGGCAAACTCTATGCGCTGCCGCTGTTCGTAGAATCGGTTGCGTTGATCTACAACAAAGACATGGTTCCGACCCCGCCGAAGACCTGGGACGAGCTGGTCAAGATGTCGACCGACCTGACCAAGGGCGATGTCTACGGCTTCGGCTTCCCGCTGCTCGAGCAGTACCACGAAGGCGCGATCTTCATGGGTATGGGCGGCTATATCTTCAAGTACACCAACGGCCAGTTCGACACGAACGACATTGGTCTGGCCAATGAAGGCAGCGTGAAGGCGGCCGAGTTCCTGCGCGATATGTATCAGAAGAAGCAGCCGCAGATGCCAGATGCCGCCATCGACCGCGCCAACATGCACGGCGTGCAGGAAGGTATGATGGAAGCCGGCAAGCTGGCCATGACCATCAATGGCCCGTGGCGCGAAGCCCCGCTCAAGAAGGCCGGCATCAACTACGGCGTTGCCAAGCTGCCCAGCCTGCCCGACGGCAGCCCGATGAAACCCTTCCTCGGCGTGCAGGTGTACGGCGCCAGCGCGTTTAGCAAGAACAAGGAAGCCGCGCTCGACTTCATCAGCTATGCCACCTGCACCAACAGCGCCGTTGAGCAGTATAAGGGCTTTATCAAAGTCCCGGTGCGCACGTCGGCAATCAATAGCGGCGAGGTGAAGGCTAACCCGAACATCGCCATCTGGAACGAGCAGGCCGCCGATGGCGTGCCGATGCCGAACATCCCCGCGATGAGCAATGTCTGGAAGCCCTGGGGCGACGCAATGGACGCGATTATCCCCGCCAATGCTCCCGACGATCAGGTGAAGACATTGCTCGACAACGCAGTGTCCCAGATCAAGACCGCCGTGGAGCAGACCAAGTAGTCCACCAAACGTAGGGAAGGGTGCGGCGCGGCTGCCGCACCCTTCTGCCAGAGGGAGGGTCCTATGGCCGCAAAAGTTGCCGCTCCCCCCGCCAGTGCATCACACGCGCGCCCAACCGACCGAGCAGCGTACCTGTACCTCGCGCCAGTGCTTGTGGCGACGATCCTGTTCATTATCCTGCCGTTCCTCTACACCGTATACATCTCGTTCACCAACTATAGCTTGTTCCACTTTCTGCAGTTCCAGCTGGTTGGGCTGCAAAACTACAAGCAGATCTTCGGCACCGGCAGCGCCTTCTTCCCGGTGCTGGGCTGGACGATCACATGGATGATCGTATGCACGGTGCTGAATGTCGGCGTTGGCATGATCCTGGCAATGATGCTGAATGTCTCGCGCCTGCGCGAGCGCAACATCTACCGCACCATCCTGATCATCCCCTGGTCGCTGCCTTTCATCCTGACGGCGCAGGTTTGGGCAGGTATTTACAACACGCAAGGCCCACTCAACCTGATCCTCGGCTGGTTTGGCGTCGACCGGATCAACTGGCTCAACACCGTCGGCCCGGCGCGCGCGGCGCTGATCATCGTCAACCTGTGGCTGAGCTACCCGTTCTTTATGACGGTGTGCCTGGCTGCGTTGCAGGCCATTCCGGCCGAGCTCTACGAAGTGGCCGACCTCGACGGTGCGAGCAGCTGGCAGCGCTTTCGCGCGATCACCTGGCCGTTTATGCTCACGGCGATCACGCCACTGATTATCACGCAGCTGGCCTTCCAGTTCGGCAATGCCGGCGTGATCATCCTGCTCACCAACGGCAACCCAATCGCCTTCCCTGGCGCGAACTATGGCGGCACCGATACGCTGGCGACCTACGCGTACAAGCTGATCTTCCAGCTCCGGCTGTATGGCCTGAACGCCGCGTATAGCATTCTGATCTTCTTCATTCTCGCCGCGCTGACGATCTTCAATGCGATGGTGACCGGCTCATTCAAGGAGACAGACCGATGACGACAGGAACACAACCAGTGACCTCGGCGCAGTCGTCGGCGCGGCGCTCGATTACGCAATCCTACCGCTTCCAGCAGGCGCTTGGCCTGTGGGCGATCCGCATCATCCTGATCATTGCCTGCCTGATTTCGCTCTTCCCGACGCTGTATGTGGTGCTGTATTCGCTGAAGGGCGGCGGCACCAGCCTGTACAGCCCCACGCTGATTCCGCAGAAGCTGACGCTGGACAACTATACCAAGCTGCTCAGCAGCCAGTTCCCGCTGTGGGTGCGCAACAGCCTGATCCTCGGCGGCTTCAGCGCGGCGATCTCGGTGATGCTGGCGACCTTTGCGGGCTATGCCTTCTCGCGCCTGAACTTTGCCGGGCGGCGCTATGGCATTCTGATCTTGCTGATCATTCAGATGCTGCCAACCGTTGGCTCGCTGGTGGCGATTTTCCGCGGCTTCCAGATCTTTGGATTGCTGAATTCGCTCACTGGTCTGATCCTGCTGTTTGGTTTTGGCGGCAGCGCGCTGGCCGTGTGGCTGATGAAGAACTTCATCGATAGCATCCCCAAGGAGCTGGACGAGGCGGCGTCGATCGACGGCGCGACGAACTGGCAGACCTTCTGGATGATTCTGTTTCCGCTGCTTCAGCCCATGCTGGTGGCGCAGTTCATCTTCGGCTTTATCGGCGTCTACAACGAGTATATTGTGACCACGGTCTTTCTTTCGGACTCGAAGCTGTACCCGCTTGGCGTGGGCGTGCGTCTGTTCTCCACCCAGTTCAACACGAACTGGACGCAGTTCTGCGCGGCGGCAGTGCTTGGCTCGATTCCGATTATGATTGTGTTCTTCCTGGCGCAGCGCTTCCTGGTTGAGGGTTTGACCAAGGGCGCGCTGAAGGGCTAACGACGAACGACGAACGGCGAAGGACCAAAGACGAAGCAGCTTTTCGTCCTTCGTCATTCGTCTTGTCATCGCTGGCCAGGAAGCTGCTTCGGACCACAGCACAGCGATTTGCAGAACTATTGACCATCCATGTGCTGGTGAGAAACGCATTGTAGACCGGAAAATGCACCTGCCTTCTGCATCCTGCCGACTGCAAACTGCTAGAGCGACCTGCATGACTCGGGGAATTCTCGAACAATGGCCATGATTGCAGCAAACAACCCCAGCCACGATCCTGACCCTGACAGCTTTGCGCAGCGCGAGCACGACTGGCGCAACGGCGCGATTGTGTATCAGGTGCTTGTGGATCGGTTCGCGCCATCGGCCCGGCTGGACGCCAAGCGGCATCTCTACCCGCCGCCCAAGGTGCTGCGCGACTGGTCGGAGACGCCGCAGGCGGGCGCGTACCTGCCCGATGCGAAGCTCAACAGCCAGGAGCTGGATTTTTGGGGCGGCGACCTTGCCAGTGTTCGCAGCCGGCTCGATTATGTGCAGCAGCTCGGCGCCGATGTGCTGTACTTAAACCCCATCCATCTGGCCTACACCAACCACAAGTACGACGCGCTCGACTTTCAGGCCATCTCCCCGGAGTTCGGCGACCGCGATGATTTCATTCGCCTGGCCGCCGATGTGCACGCCCGCGGCATGAAGCTCGTGCTCGACGGTGTGTTCAACCACATGGGCCGCAATGCGCCCATCTTCCTGGATGCGATCGCGAACCCGGCGAGCGCCTGGCGCGACTGGTTTGCGATTGGCCCCGCCTACGATGGCGGCGCGCGGGTCTGGACCGGCTACCAAAACCTGCCGGAGCTTCATCTTGAAAACCCAGCCGTGCGCAGCTACCTCTACGAGCACGCGGCTTCGGTTGTGCGCAGCTACCTGCGTGATGGTGCCGATGGCTGGCGGCTCGACACCGCCTTTGAGCTGGGGCATACCTATCTGCGCGACCTCACCCGCGCCGCGCATGAAGAAAAGCCCGGCTCCCTGATCGTTGGCGAAATCGTTAATTACCCCGACGCGTGGCTGCAGTCGATCGATGCGGTTATGAGCTTCACACTCCGCCATATCGTGCTTGACGCCGCCCAGGGCGCCATTCCGCCAGCGACAGCCGCGCGCAGAATAGACATGCTGATCCGCGACGCCGGCATCGAACCGATGCTCAAATCGTGGACGGTGATCGACAATCACGACATTCCGCGCCTCGCGACCCTTTTCCCTGCGGTTTCGCAGCGCCGCATGATTCAGGCATTGCAGTTCACGCTCCCGGGCGCTCCGAACATCTATTACGGGAGCGAGCTTGGAATGGCCGGAGGCGCTGATCCTGAGAATCGCGGGCCGATGCGCTGGGATCTCGTGCGCGACGACACCCCCGACCTGGTGTGGACTAAAACGCTCACTGGCCTGCGCAAGCAGCATCGTGCCCTGCGCATCGGGGATTTCCGGCTCATCGATTCGGATTCATTGCTCGCGTTTGAGCGCTATACCAATCGCGTGCTCGACACGGTGCTTGTGCTTGCGAATCCGTCTGGCGCGGCAATCACCGAGCGCGTGATGATCCGCAATGCCGGCCTGATGGACAGCACGCCCATGATCAATCTGCTTGGCCCGCCCGACGCGCCGCCCGCAGGCGTGCTTGACGCAGGTATTATGGCCGTAACCGTGCCTGCCGAAACGGTGCTCGTCCTGGGTCCGCGCGAGCAGGCGCTGGGTGGCTACAGCCGGTACAAGCGGGTTCGCTAGTGCGGCCCATGGTGGCTTTGCTTCGTTTATTGGTTCTCGGTTCCTGGTTCTGGTAATGCTGCTATAGCTGTGTGAATGTAGCGACCGCATATGACCGATAAAAACACCCTGTCACGCGCCCTGGCCAGCAACCTGGCGCAGCTCTTTGCCGAACACCCCGCCGTAGAAGCAGTAGCGCTTGGCGGTTCGCACAGTGCCTTCGCTTCCGACGCGCAATCCGACATCGACCTGTATGTCTACACCCGCGCCGAGATTACGCTTGCCGAGCGGCAAAGCATGATTGAGCGCGCCGGCGGAGCTACGCGCGCAAACATCGGTATGGACTTCTGGGGGCCGGGCGACGAATGGTTCCATCGCGTGACAGGCATCGAAATCGATAGCATGTATTTTGATTGCGCCTGGATGGAAGGTCAGATCGCGCGCGTGCTGGACGAGCACCAGGCCAGCATGGGCTACAGCACCTGCTTCTGGCGCACGGTTCGCCAATCGCAGCCACTGTTCGACCGGAACGGCTGGTTTCGCGGCTTGCAGCAGCGCAGCCGGGCCGAATACCCTCCTGAGCTTCAGCGCAACATCATCGCGCTCAACCATCCTGTGCTGCGCAATGTCATTCCTTCCTACTTCCAGCAGATCGCCAAGGCCGTGCAGCGCCAGGATCGCGTGAGCGTAAACCACCGCGTGGCGGCGCTGCTGGCCAGCTACTTCGACGTGATCTTTGCGGTCAATCGCGTGCTGCACCCCGGCGAAAAGCGCCTGCTGGCTTTTGCCGCCGCCGAATGCCACACGCTGCCGCTTGAAATGGCGGCCGATCTCCACGCCGTGCTGGATGGCGGCCCTGACATTGTGGCGCGCATCACCACGCTGCTCGATCAACTGGACGACCTGCTGGAGCGCGAAGGATTCGACCACCGCGCATGGACGTGAGCATATGAAGCACGCCTCATCGTTTCGCATATTCGCGCTGGCGCTCTGCGTACTGGCATTCGCTGGCTGCGCGGGCGGGAATTCAAATAGCGTGCAGCCAAGCAGCGCCCCCGCGCCATCGGCAAATGCCCCGGCGGAAGCGCCAACAGCCGCCGCGCCCGCGACGCCCACCCGCAACCTGCCCACGCCCGCGCCAACCATCACGGTCGGCCCAACCGCCACGCCCTTTCCGCTCGCGGCCGGCTGGTGGGATGGCGCGGTGTGCTACGAAATTTTCGTGCGCTCGTTCTACGACAGCAATGGCGACGGCATTGGCGACCTGAATGGCATCGCCCAGAAGCTCGACTACATCAACGA
>LJCR01001279.1 GCA_001399705.1 Kouleothrix aurantiaca | reverse complement strand
GGTAGGTGAGCGTGTCGTGCAGCATCATGCGGGCAAAGAAATCGGGCAGCGGCGCGCCACGCACGCTTTCCTGCTCGCGCCCGCCGATCACCACGGCGGCGGGATCTTTCCACTGCGACCGTACGTAGTGATACACCTCGTCGGGTGTGCCGATAGCGCGCATCTGGGCCAGGCGGCGGCTCCCCAGCGCAGCCGTGTGCAGGCGCGATTGCGATTGCAAGGCGGCGGCGCTGCCACCCAGCACGGCGCGCAGCTGGCGCGGGATCCAGCCCAGCCGCTGCCATGCCCGTTCGGCCCGGAAGTAGCGCTCGTATCCAGCAAACAGCTCATCGCCGCCGTCGCCTGAGAGCGAAACCGTGACGTGGCGGCGCGTCATTTCAGAAACCAGAAAGGTCGGGATCTGCGATGGGTCGGCGAACGGCTCGTCGTACATGGTTGGCAGGCGCGGGATGACCGCCTGGGCGTGCGCGGCGCTCAGGTACAGCTCGGTATGGTCGGTGCCGAGGTGCGCCGCCACCGCGCGCGCATACTGTGCCTCGTCATACTCGGCTTCATGAAAGCCAATGCTGAACGTTTTCACCGGCTGGGCGCTTTGCGCCTGCATCAGCGCCACCACCATGGAAGAATCGACCCCGCCGGAAAGAAACGCGCCCAGCGGCACGTCGGCAATCATGCGCAGGCGCACGGCTTCGCGCAGCAGCACATCCAACTGCTCGATCGCGTCGGCATCGCTGCCGCGAAACGGATCGGCCAGGCCACGCGCCGCCACCTGCGCCGCCGACCAGAAGGCGCGCGGCTGGGGTTCGCGCTGGCTTGCGCTGAACGTGACCATACTTCCAGGCCGCAGCTGGCTGATTCCGCGATAGATCGTCGCTGGCGAGAGCACATAGCCATAGCGCAGGTAGCTTGTCAGCGCGTCGCGGTTCACGTCCATCCGAAAGGCCGGGTGCGCGCGCAGCGCCTTCAGCTCCGAGCCGAACAGCAGCGTGCCGCCCATCCAGCCGTAGTACAGCGGCTTGATGCCCAGGCGGTCGCGCAGCAAGGTCAGCGCGCGCTCGGCCCGATCCCACAGCGCAATCGCGAACATGCCAACAAAGCGCTGCACCGCACGCTCGACGCCCCACTGCTCGATCGCCGCCAGCATCACCTCGGTGTCGGAATGGCCGCGAAAGCTGTGGCCCAGCACTTCCAGCTCGGCGCGCAGCTCGGCGAAGTTATACACCTCGCCGTTGAAGAGCATGACATAGCGCCCGCTGGCCGAGTGCATCGGCTGGTGCCCTTCGGCGCTCAGGTCGACAATCGCCAGGCGCCGAAAGCCCAGGCCGATTCCGGCCTGCGGGTCGTCCCAAATCCCCTCGTCGTCGGGGCCGCGATGCGCCAGAGTGGCGGCCATGTGCCTGACGGTCAGCGCGCTTTCTCGCAAGCGCGGCCCGGCGGGTTCAAAAAATCCAGCCCATCCACACATAGGTGTTCACCCTCGCTATACTGGGCGATCAAGGGGACTGGCCAGCTCAGAGCGCGCGAACGTGGAGCGCTCCGTTATCTGCCGACCGCACACGTCGTCGTAGACGGATGCGTACAGTCCTGCAATATGCCGAATTTCATACTCCCGAACGGCGCGCTGGCGGGCCAGCGGGCCGAGCGCGGCGCGGGTGCCCGGGCCAGCCGCCAATAGCTGCTGCAGCGCATAGGCGAACGCCGCCGGGTCGCGGGCTGGCACCGCCACGCCAGCCGGGCCAACCAGCCGCGCGCTGTCGCCAACATCGGTGACCACGCACGGCACGCCGCACGCCAGCGCCTCGATCAGCGCCAGCGCCAGCGCCTCGCCAAACACCGAGCTTGAACAGGCCACGTCGAGCGCGGCCGTCAGGCGCGGCACGTCGCGGCGCTCGCCGAGCAGCAGCACGTGCCCGGCCAGGCCAGCCGCATCAACCAGCGCACGCAGGGCCGTGTTCTCCGGGCCGGTGGCGCGGCCGGCCAGCAG
>LJCR01001278.1 GCA_001399705.1 Kouleothrix aurantiaca | reverse complement strand
TGGCTGAGTTCATCCCGCTGACGCCAGCGCCAGCTGGCGTCAGCGGGATGAACTCAGCCATATCGATAACCTTTCGTAGGCGCGAGGAATGCGGCAGAATGCGGCAAACGAGTTGCGCAACATGGCGTTTTCGTTGCGCGTAGTGTACCATATCCGTACGGTTTTGCCCACGCTTGGCGCTTGCAGGTGCGTGCGTGGTGAGCGCATAATGAGACGCCGGCCAGCAACCGCCGGTGAAGGAATAATGTGCATGTCTCAATCCTCTGCCCAAGCCCCGCACACTGCCGAGCAGCCCGGCCAGATGCGCGCGGTGGCCCGGCTTGCGCACCTGTTTCAGCCCCCGGCTTCGCCCGGCCTGTGGAAAGTGCGCGAGCAGCTACTGACCATGGTGATACGGATCGGCGCGGTGTTTGGCTCTCTGATCTTTGCGATTGCGGCCGGCCCGCTGCTGAGCGCCGCGTCGGCCTGGGCCCTGGCGGCGCATGTGCTGGTGCTTGCGCTCTTCTGGTGGCTGGCCGTTGCGCGCGGCTTTTCTTACTCGGTGCGTGGCGCGGCGCTGCTGGCGGGCCTGTACGCGCTCGGCCTGAACGATCTGCTGCACTTCGGTTTTTCTGCGGGCGCGCTGCTGTTTCTTGCGGCGTTTGCGGTGCTGACGCTCTTGTTCTTCACGCCGCGCCTGGGCTTGGCCGCGCTGCTGCTTGCGCTGGTGTCGCTGGCAATTGTTGGTGGCCTGGGGGCGCGTGACTCTGTGCCGCGCGTGCCAGGCGCCACCTCGCTGATCGTTACAGGGCTGTTGTTTGGGCTGGTGGTTGGAACACTTCAGGCCACAATCGCCTTGCTGTTTCAGCACATTCAGGATGCCTGGCAGAACGAATACAGCGTGCGCAGCACCTTCGAGCAGGGCATTGCCGAGCGCACCGCCGAGCTGAATATCGCCGCCGCGCGCCTGGCCCGCAGCGTGGCCGACCGCTACCAAGCGCAGGATGGCCGCCCGCGCTATGTCGCCGGCTCGATTGGCCCAACCGGCAAGCTGCCCTCATCCGACGACCCCGCGCTGTCCAACATCACCCTCGACGAGCTGTCCGACATCCTTTTCGAGCAAGCCAGCGCGCTGATCGCGGGTGGCGTGGATGTGCTGCTGGTGGAAACCAGCGTCGATATTCTGGAAGTGAAAGCTGCGCTCGACGGCATCCGCCGCGCCAAGAAAGCAACCGGCAGCAGCGTGGCCGTGCAGGCCCAGATCTTCCTCGACCTGTCGGGGCGCATGCTGCTCGGCACCGAGGTGCCAGCCGTGATCGCCACGCTGGAAGCCATGCCGGTGGATGTGATCGGCCTGAACTGCAGCACCGGCCCCGAGCATATGCGCGAGGCGATTCAGTACCTGTGCGCGCACTCGCGCCTGCCGATCTCGTGCATCCCCAACGCCGGCCTGCCAATCGAAGTCGATGGCGAGACCGTCTACCCGATGGAGCCCGAGCCATTTGCGCGCATTCTGGGCGGTTTTGTGCGCGAGTATGGCGTGAATGTGGTGGGCGGCTGTTGCGGCACCACGCCCGCGCACCTGCGTGCCCTGCGCACAGCGCTTGGCTTCGAGCGCGCCCCCGCCGAGCGCGAGATCGAATACATTCCCAGCGTTTCGTCGGGCGTGAAGGCCGCCGCGCTGCGCCAGGACATTACGCTCACGATGATTGGCGAGCGCGTCAACACGCTTGGGTCGCGCAAGGTCAAGCGCCTGCTGCTGAACGACGACTACGACGGCGTGCTCGAAGTTGCGCGCGAGCAGGTGGACGGCGGGGCGCACCTGCTGGATGTGTGTGTGGCCACCACTGAGCGCCCCGACGAGCTGGAGCAGATGGTCACGCTGGTGAAAAAGCTGACCATGAACGTCGAGCTGCCGCTGGTGCTCGACACCACCGAGGCCGATGTGCTGAAAGCCGCGCTGGAAACCTACCCCGGCCGCGCCGTAATCAACTCGCTCTCGCTGGA
>LJCR01001277.1 GCA_001399705.1 Kouleothrix aurantiaca | reverse complement strand
CTCATCATGAACGCGGTGGCCGCCACCGGCACGCCGATCACGCCCGAGTCGATCAGCGCGCGGCAGGTTTGCAGGCCGCCGCCCAGGAAGGTGTCGGGCGCGCAGCCCACGCGCAAGCCCTTCGCCTCGGCCAGCGCCAGCATGCGCTGCGCGTCGTCGCGCTCGATCGCCAGCGGCTTCTCGTTATACACCGACTTGCCGGCCTCCAGCGCGGCTAGCGCCACGTCGCCATGCGCGGCCGGGATGGTCAGGTTGATCACGATTTCGATCGTGGGGTCGGCCAGCAGCTCGGCCACGCTGCACGCCTTGGGAATGCCATACTTGGCGGCCTGCGCCTCGGCCCGCGCCAGGTCAATGTCCGCGCACGCCACGATGTTGAGAATGTCGAACTTCTGGCCGGCTTCGAGGTAGATGCCGCTGATGTTGCCGCAGCCAATCACGCCGACGTTGACGGGTTTGATGCTCATTGAAACACCTTTGTTACGCTACGAAAAATAGTTCCAAGTTTGAAAGTTACATGTTGAACGTTGTCTCTATCTCAACCTGCAACTTGCAACCTTCCAACATTCCAAGTTTCCAACCAGCTAACCGTTCTCCAGCCACACCAGCTCGTCGGGCGTGAGCTGGACTTCAGAAGCCTGCACCGCCTCACCGAACTCCGCGCCCGTCCAGCAGCCCACCAGCGCATAGATATCGAGTGGCAGGCTCAGCACATAGGCCAGCGCCACCTGCGCCACCGAAATTCCGCGCTCGCCGGCAAGCTGTGTGGCGCGGTCGAGCCGGCCAAAGTTTTCTTCCGAGCCGTAGGTCTCGGCGCATAGCTTGTCGAGGTAGGTACTAAAGCTGTCCACGTTATCGCGCTTGAAGCGGCCCGAGAAAAAGCCGCCCGCCAGGCTCGACCATGTGAACAGCGGCATGTTGTGCGCGGCGTACCAGTCGCGCGCCTCCGCGCCATCTGGCCCGCTCAGGCTCAAACACCCTTCCCACGGCGCCTTGAGCTGCACCGCCAGGCTCATGTTCGGGCTGCTGGCGACAAAGGGCGTAAGATTGTGCTCGGCGGCGTAGGCGTTGGCCTCGGCAACGCGCGTGTGGCTCCAGTTCGAGCCGCCAAAGGCGTGAATTTTCCCGGCGCGCAGCTGCTCGTTCAGCACCTCGACAATCGGGCCAACCGGCTGGCTCGGGTCGTCGCGGTGCAGCAGGTACAGGTCGATGTAGTCGGTTCCCAGGCGCTCCAGCGACTCGCCCACGTCGCTGGCGATATCGGCGGGCGTGACGCGCTGGCGGCCCTGCATGGGGTGCGCGCCCTTGCCGATGATCACCACCTGCTCGCGCAGGCCGCGCCCGTTCACCCACGCGCCCAGCGTGCGCTCGACATCGCCCTGGCCGTACACGTGCGCCGTGTCGAACGTCGTGCCGCCCTGCCCGAACACTGCGTCGAGCAGCTCAAAGCTGCGATCGCGCTCGGCCATGCTGAGCATAATTGTGCCCTGCACCACGTGCGCAACCGGTTTTGTCACTCCGGGGATCGCCCCATACTTCATGATCGCTCGGCTTTCTGCTAGCTTGAAACGCAGGCCCTAAGCATACTACAAGTTTCTTGCGCCGCCGTAGAATTTGGCCCCCGAATTCGCCCACGTGTGCCAATTGGCTGGCACATTTTTGCGGTACTATATGCGCGCCCACCTGGGGGTTGCCAAGCCGCAACAGAATGGAGGAACCATGGCATTCTTCGATCTTTCGCTCGATCAGCTGCGCGCCTACACCCCGCCACGCGACGAGCCGGCCGACTTCGACGCGTTCTGGCGCGACACGCTGGCCGATGCCGAGCGTACCCCGCTTGATGCGCGCTTTGAGCCGTTCGACAGCGGCATGCGCCTGGTCGAAACCTTCGACGTGACCTTCAGCGGCTATGGCGGGCAGCCGATCCGGGGCTGGCTGGTTCTGCCGCGCGCGCGCTCGGGGCCGCTGCCGTGCGTGGTCGAGTAC
>LJCR01001276.1 GCA_001399705.1 Kouleothrix aurantiaca | reverse complement strand
GGCCAGCACCGCCAGCCCGGATATGCCGCTGAAGATCCCCAGCGCGCGCCCACGCTCCGCAGCCGGGAAGGCGATGCTCAATTGCGTCACCGCCAGCGGCATCACCAGCGCCGCGCCGGCCCCTTGCAGCGCGCGCGCTGCGATCAGCCACTCCATCGACGAAGCCAGCGCGCACAGCGCCGACGCGCCAATGAACACCAGCAGGCCCGCCACAAACATGCGCCGCCGCCCAAAGCGGTCGCCCAGCGCCGCGCCGGTGAGCAGCAGCACCGCGAAGCTCAGCGTGTAGCTGTTGACCGTCCACTCCAGCTGCTCGACCGTCGCGCCCAAGTCGCGGCGAATCGTGCTGAGCGCGGTTGCGACCACCAGCGCGTCGAGCGCCACCATGAACGAGGCCAGCGCCGTCAGCGCGAGTATCCACGTGCGAGAGATATTTTTCATGATCATTCCTTTGTAAGATGACAACCGACGACCGACCACTGACCGCTCGTGTCTCGCGTCTCGTGTCTCCCGTCTCCCCTGCCCGTCGTCAGCCCTGCACAGCGGCATCACGCATCACATAGGGCGTGTAGCGATAGTCGCGAATGAAGGCGATACGCCCGCCTTCCCACTCAACCAGCATGAAATAGGTCGGCGGCGCAGCGGGTGCCTGCGGGTCGCGCACCAGAATCGCCGGGCGGCCCTCGACAGTGCCGGGCGCGAGCAGCCAGTCGCGGCTCTGATCGTAGCGGTGGAAGTACTCGCTCGCCGGCGCGCGGCCACGCAGCGAGATGCGGTTGAACAGCTCCAGCCGCACGTCCTCGGCCAGCATGGCGCGCACCGTCTCGAAATCGCGCGCGTTGAAGCGATCGATATAGCGTGCGATTAAGCGCCGCTCTTCTTCGCTGGGTGCCGGCATGTCGGCGGGCAGGTTCTGGCCCATTTCGCGCAGGCGCGCCCGCCCGCGATGCAGCGCGGCCTTGATCTCGGGCACGGTCGCGTCGAGCATTTCGGACATATCGGCCAGCGAGTAGCCCATCACGTCCTTCAGAATCACACAACTGCGCTGCTTGGCGGGCAGCGCCAGAAAGGCCGACAGCGCCAGCGCGACCAGCTCGCCTTCTTCCAGCGGCGGGTCGGGCTCGGCCAGCTGCGCGCTTTCGTCGAGGTATTCCAGCCGCTGCTGGCTGGCGCGCCGCAGGAAGTCGATCGCTTTGTTATGCGTAATGCGGAACAGCCAGCCGCGCATGTTCGCCACCTTTGTAGCGGGCAGCGCGGCGTAGGCTTTGGCTAGCGCTTCCTGCACAACATCCTCGGCGTCGAGCGCCGAGCCGAGCATGCGCGCGCTGTACTGGTGCAGCTCCGGGCGAATCGCCTGCACCAGCGCTTCGAAATCGGCCGGCGCTGCGTTCGATTGGCTCATAGCTTCTCCTGAAATGCAAGAGCATGTCAAAGTCCCGAAATTCATCCACAGATTACGCAGATTAGAGACTTCATACTGTGTAATCTGTGCAATCTGCGGATAGATTGCGTTCCCATTCCAGCGTTGACCTGGCCCTGCCTGAAATGTGGCTTCATGAAATACGACGCGGGGGAATGCCAAAGGATTCGCTTGCGGCTTTTCAGAGTTTTTTGAGACGCGCTGTGTAGAGTATGCATGCCGCCGCAGTGGCGGCTTGGGAACAGCTGAAAACACTTCTGTTTATGCAGGTGAGCCATGAAAATATCCATAATCGTCCCGCACAGCGCCGTGCAGCTCAACGCCGTGCGCGACCTGATGCGCTCGTTCACGCGCTGGCACCGCCAGAGCCACCCCGCCGATCTGCACCTGATCGACCGCTACTTCGACGCGGCGGGTTTTGCGGCCGAGCTGGCTGGCCTGCCCGGCAAATACGCCCCGCCCGACGGCCAGCTCCTGCTGGCGCGCGCCGACGGCGCGGCGGCGGGCTGCGTGGCGCTGCGCCGCATCGACGCAAACACCTGCGAGATGAAGCGCATGTTTGTGTAC
>LJCR01001274.1 GCA_001399705.1 Kouleothrix aurantiaca | reverse complement strand
CGGCATATGTGAAGCCAAGGTCTCGCATTCCTAACTCGGTCAGTGCGTCGGCGGCGCGCCAATGGGCGAGCGGCATGAGCGGCTCGGAGCGGCTGGCGAGCACAACGTGCAGGGACTGGAGGAGATGCTCAAGCAGAAAAACCAGCGACTCATCGATGCAGCTGGACTGAATCAGGTGATAATTATCTAGAATCAGCGTCATTGGCTGCGCGGCAGCGAGCGCATTCAGCAAGGCGGCCAGGATCTGATCAAGCGTGCTGTCGGCGTCGCCAAGCAACAGCTGCGCGGCTGCGCCTACCCCCGGCTGCGCAGCATCGAGCGCGGCGAGGACGTAGGCCCAGAAGCGCTGCGGCAGACTGTCATCCGCCTCCAGCGACACCCACGCACCTGGCCGCGGCAGCTGGCGCGCCCAGGTGTTGAGCAGCGTGGTTTTGCCATACCCGGCCGGCGCAATCACCAGCGACAGCAGTTGTTCCTGGCCCTGAGAAAGACGCGCCATCAGTCGCTGGCGCATAATCACGCCGGGGCAGAGCGGCGGGCACTGGATTTTCGCCGTGAGCAGCGGCTCTCCGCCTGAGTGGCTGGCAAACCACTCCATTCGTTCTGGTCTGCCTGCCTGCGAACAAACGCTCGAAGGAGCTGGCATGGTCGGCAGCGAATGCAACTCATGCCAGGATTGTTCTTCAACTCCTGGCTCGGCCTGCCATCGCCTCGTTACCATAGTAGTTCTTTCTTCTGCACAGCATAGTTCGGTGCATGCCAGCCGAGCTATCGCACGCGGCTACGGGCCAGGCTGCTGACGCCGGCCAGCGCTCCAGCGAACTTGCACTGCTATAGCACAGCGCAGAAGGGCTGGGCCGCAGAGAACGCCGGGTTTTATCCTATCGCCCTCGGTGATCTCCGTGCGCACGGTGGCTCAACCGTTTTGCCCTCGGCTATAGGCTGTGTACCGATTGTCTGAGCAACATACATCTGGCGCGGCTGGTGGCAACAGTGGGAAAGGCCTGGGGCGAGGCTGGTAGATGGTTTGCCATGGGAAAGAAGCTCAGGCGACGCGCACCGCGTGGCGAGGAGCCCAACAGGGCATTGCCAGGTAAACACTGAGCCCGCCCTCAGCTGCTTGCCGCATCAGACCGCCAAAGCCGAAGCGCAAGACGATGCATGTCCCATGCTGTTCTGGTGTGCCGATCGTAACGTTTCTGGCAGCGGCGCGCGTCCCAAGCACGAACCGCATGAGCGGGCAATACTCGCGCCATCGCCGTGGAATGCTCAGTTTGAGCACGCCAGAGTATGCTGCAATGTGCGCTAAAGAACCCCAATATCTCGCGACATGGCAGGGTACTCTTCACGCTGCGGATGATGCCAGTGCCAAGGTTTTGTACTGGGGGCTGACGCTTGTGCAGAGGAAAAAAGGTGTGTGGAGCAGCCCCGCCACCGATGTGCGATGCCCACAGGCATTGCGCGGAGCTAAATCACAGATGAAACCTGCGCCGGAACGAACCGGTGGCCGTTCGCTCCCTGAAGCCCAGTATATCACAGGGAGTATGGCCGAACAGTAAAGATTTCTTAGAAACGGGATAAGGATACGCAATGCATGGCGCCTGCCGCACCCTCGTGCACAATACCTATAGATCCTGCGGCCAGTCGCTGTGTGCGCGACTGGCGCGTAGCCTGCCACCGTTCGCACCACTCACGGCACGGGGTCGTAGCCGCCATGCGACCAGGGGTGGCAGCGCAGGATACGCCGCGCGCCAAGCCAGCCGCCCTTCAGGATGCCGTATTTCTCAATCGCCTGGTAGGTATACACCGAGCAGCTCGGCGTGTAGATGCAGCTTGGCGGCAGCAGCGGGCTGAGAAATCGCTGGTAGCCGCGGATCAAAAGCAGAAACGGCCAGTTGATGATCTGTTTCATTGGCGCAGCGTCTCCCACACCAGATGCGGCATCTGCGGAATAATCAACTTTTCGAGCGCGAGCCGCACCGCGCCCGTC
>LJCR01001275.1 GCA_001399705.1 Kouleothrix aurantiaca | reverse complement strand
GTAGGCGCTGGTCTGGCGCTCTTCGCTGAGCTGCTGGGCGACCTTGCGCAGCGCGGCGATCAGGTCGTGCGGCACAATCGGCTTGAGCAGGTACTCGGTCACGCCGATCTTGATCGCTTCCTGCGCATATTTGAATTCGTCGTGCCCGCTGAGAATAATGATCTTGGTGGAAGGGAGCGTTTCGCGCAGAATCCGGCAGAGCTGCAGGCCATCCATGAACGGCATTTTGATGTCGGTGATCACGGTTTCGGGCTGGCGCTCGCGGATCAGCGGCAGGGCCATCTCGCCGTCGGGCGCTTCGCCGCAGAACTGGTAGCCGGCCGCCGCCCAGTCGATGGTGTCGCGGATGCCCTCGCGGGTGACGATCTCGTCTTCAACCAGAAAGACTTTGTAGGGCATGCGGTGTCCTCCTACGCGGCGGTGCGTGCGTGCGCGCAGCCGGTGGCGGTGCGGGCGGGCTGCGCGTAATTGGGCCGTTGACGGTGTACCCAATATTATACCCCTATTCGCGAGGTGGCGTACGTTTCTGCGGCGCTCTGCCCGCCGCTGAAGCAGCGGGCTACCTGTTTGTATAGTCACGTCTGGGCAGCCCGCGCAGGCGGGCTTCGCCACAGGTAGCCCGCCCGTTCACGGGCCGGGCGTAACGCGGCGCACAATCGTGCCCTGCCCGCCCCATTCGCAGGGCATGTCAACGTCGGGATACGAGCCATCATCTGCGTCATCTGCGTCATCTGTGGATGAATTTTGACTTCTGCCCCATTCGCAGCGCGCTTGACAGCCGGCGCGGTCGTGGTACTATAGCGCGGCATTCCCGCCTCTGGCAGCATGTTCGCGGCTCCAGCCGCCGATTCAGCGTGCCGGCGGGCAGCACCTTGTACAATCGAGAGCGTATTTCATAGCGGCGCCTGGTGTTTACCAGGCCTTATGGCGAAGCCGGTGAGAATCCGGCACTGTCCCGCAACTGTGATGCCAGCCCCGCGCTGGCTAAGTCAGGTCGCCCAACGCTGTGGTCCGTGTACTACCTTCGCGCGAAAGGGAGGCGGAATCATGCAAGAACCGTAGGTAAAGGCTACCTGCTGGCATTCGTCCAACGGTTTTGATTGATCCAGGCACCCGAGGCATCGGGTGCTTTTTTTATGGAAAGCGAACACTTCATGCTCTTGTCAACACTGCTGCGCCGCGCCGCCTCAGCCCTTCTGCTGCTGGCCGCGCTCGGCGCGCTGCTGCCTGCCGCCGCCCGCGCCGCCGACCCGCCCCACAGCGCCGATGTGGTGGTGCAGTTCGGCAACGGCCGCGTGGTCACCAGGCACATTACCTTCACCGGCACGATCTCGGGCTTGCAGGCGCTGCGCCTTGCCGGCCTGCCGCTGGTGGAAAAAAGCGGCGGCGTGTGCCGGATCGACGATACCGGCTGCGCCAGCGGCGAGGATTGCTTCTGCGCCTGCCCGCCGCCTTACTCGCCCTGCCTGTTCTGGAGCTACCAGCGCTGGGATGGCCACGCCTGGGTTGAGTCGATGCAGGGCGCCGGCGCGACAACCGTGGGCGACGGCGCGGTGGAGGGCTGGGCCTGGGGGCGCAGCCTGCCGCCCGTAACCGAGCCGATCCTGGGTGGCGAAGCGGGCCTGCCGTGGCTCCGCCCGCAGCAGAACGCCGACGGCAGCTACGGCGGCTCGGGCGGCAATGCCGGCGCAACCATCGACACGCTGCTGGCGGAGCGTGCCTTCGGCCACGACGCGGCGGGCTGGCAGAGCAGCGCAGGGAAATCGCTGGTTGACGCGCTGCGAACGCGCGCCGCCAGCTACGCCAAACAAGGCACCGCGCAGATCGGCAAGCTCGCGCTGGGTGTCGCCGCCGCCGACCTCGACCCGCGCGCGTTTGGCGGGCTGAACCTTGTGATCAGCACGACCGCCACGCTCGACGCTGGCACGGGCGCGTATGGCGCGACCAACTGGGACCACGCCTTTGCCATGCCGGGCCCGCGCGCAGCGGG
>LJCR01001273.1 GCA_001399705.1 Kouleothrix aurantiaca | reverse complement strand
CGACTGCCGACTGCCACCTGCCGACTGCCACCTGCCAACTGCCACCTGCCCACTGAACACTGCCGACTGCACACTGCCCACTGCCCACTGCACACTGCCACCTGCCACCTGCACATCTCCCCGCCGCGCCCGCGAATCAATTCAGCCAGAAGGCCGGATGCCTTGTGTGCGCCCACGGCGCGCCTTTGCGCCACTGGTAGGCCAGTGTGCCGCGCTGGCGCAGCTCCAGTGCATCGGGCATCTCGTTCAGCGTGAAGCGCTGGCCGTTCAACATGCACTCGGCTGAGAATGGCGCGCTGGCGCTGGCTGGAAGCACGCCGCTCGATTGCGCCGCCAGGTAGCGAAATGCCTTGTCACACCAGCCAACGACGTGTAAGACATCGCGCAGGTCGGGCAGGGCTGGCGCGCGACCGCCCGCCTGCAGCGCAAAGCCTGTGGCGGTTTGAATACCACCCGTGGCATCCTGCCCGGCCAGCAAGCGCGCCTCGCAGGCGCTGAAATCGGCGGCGAAGCCCAATGGGCGCAGCGCAGCAGCGGCGCGCAGCACATCGCCAAGCGGCGCGACCCAACTGGGGCCACGGCTGGCGCGGTTGTTTGCATAAATGGCGGTTGGAATCGCGCCATCGGGCCCGAGCCAGCGCGCCACAAAGCGCATCGCCGCCAGCGCACCCTCGGCAAACTGCCCCTCGTTGCTCCAGTGGTAGGCGCGCAAGAGGGCCGGCACGCAGCGCGCGATATAGATCGGGAAATATTTCTCGACAACGCGCTGGCCAAAGCTGTTCTGGGCAATTGCGCCGGCCAGCGGCCCGCCGCGCACCTGATGCATCAGAATCCGCCGCGCATTTGGCAGGGCATAGCGCTCGACCCAGCCTGAGTCGCCGGTCAGATCGGCCAGCAGAAACAGGGCATCGCACGCGGTGGCGGCCTTGTTCGGCACAAACGACGGAACGCGCGGATCGTCGCGAAACGACTGGGCCTGCTCGTCCCACAGCTGGCCGAGGTAGAAGGCATGCATATTGCGCAGCGCGCCAGCCGCATAGCGCTCGGCGTCGGGGCGGCCGGCGGCGCGCAAGGCCAGCGCCAGCAGCAGCAAACCGACATCGGCGGCGGCCTCGTGCGGTGTGCCCGCAGCGGCAGGGTTGATCTCGAAGCACGAAGCGGCAAAATGACCGTTTGCGAGCTGCCCGGCCAGCAGATCATCGGCTGCGCCGACGGCTTTAGCCAGCCAGCGGCCGTCGCCACTGCGTTCCCACAGCAGCAAGTAGCCGTCGATGATCCCCTCATAGCGCCAGTCGCGGCCCACACCGGTGTAGAGCAGGCTTTGCCGCCACCAGTGCGCGACCGGGCCACCATACCCATCCGCGCCACGCATGGTGTCGAGCCAGGCGTCCATCCGCGCCGCAGCAGTGTCGATTGCGGTAGGCGCGCGTGTGTGCGGTGCGGCGCGTTCGATTGTGATCGGCTGGGTTTGCATAGTTTAGAAGTCAGGTTTCAGAAACGAGAATTCAGAAGCAAGGTTTCAATTGCGCGCGATCGCATTGTGTTTGCCGTGGGGCTGAAGCCCTCGGATCATTTAGGCGAAGGCCGCCTGCGCGGCCTGATTGAGCCGGCGCCGGCCGGCTTTGTGATATGAGCCCGCCCATGTATGGCCGGGGCGACGTGTTGCGCGCCCGCCGCGATTGCGCTCGCGCCCGCCGCGCATCAATTCCGAGCATCGCATCCTGAGCGTGTGCAATAGGCCGTATCGAAGGGTGCGCGTGTGCGGGTGTTTGTGCGGCCACCCTTCGATACGGGTTACGCGCTACTCAGGGTGGAGAAACGATTTTCGCGTTTCGCTCGTATCCTGCCGCATCCTGAGCGGGCCGATAGGCCGTATAGGTCGGGCGCGAAACAATTCACACCTTCGTGCCTTCGTATCTTCGTGGTTGATCGGCTGTTTCAGTGCCACTCATCCCCGTTTGCGCGCCACCAGCAGCGCCACCGCCGCGAAA
>LJCR01001272.1 GCA_001399705.1 Kouleothrix aurantiaca | reverse complement strand
CGGTTGGTGCCGAGCGCGATGGCGCAGGCGATTTTCGGCGGCAAAGTGCCCGTGCTCGATAGCTGGGTGCTGCCCGGCCAGGCCGAATCCGCGCCGCCCGACCAGATCACCCGCTACGATTTCAACCCCGACGAGGCGCGCAAACAGCTCGACGACGCCGGCTACCTTGCCAACGACACGGGAGTGCGCGCCAACAGCGAAGGCATCTCGCTCACGCTCACGCTGCTGACAACCGAAAACACGCCGGTGCGCCAGCAGATCACGCGGCTCTTCCAGCAGAATATGCGCGACATCGGCATCGACGTGCAGGTGCAGGCGCTGCCCGCCGAGGATCTGTTCAGTCCCGATGGGCCGCTGTTCCAGCGCCAGTTCGACATGGCGCTGTTCGGCTGGAGCGCCAGCTCCGACCCGGGCGGCCTGCTGCTGTGGAGCTGCGCGGCCATCCCCAGCCCCGATAATGACTTCAGCGGCGACAATTTTGCGGGCTGGTGCGTGCGCGACGGCAACCGTGCCATTCGCGAGGCCGTCACCGCCCTTGACCCCGAGCAGCGTTTCGCCGCCTATGTGCGCCAGCAGCAGCTCTGGACGGAAGCACTGCCGGTGCTGCCGCTGTTCCAGCGCATGACCGTGGTGCTCGCGACACCAGGCGTGCGCGGCCTGCAGCCCGACCCGCTTGCGCCGATCACGTGGAATATTGTTTCCTGGCAGCGCGCGCGCCCGTAAACTTCGGCGCGGCGAGTGTCTCACGACCGGTGCCCAGCGGTATCCAGGCAGGCCCATGCGTGGGCTTGCCAGAACCGCAGCATTGAACGAGGAGACCATGAACGCAACACTTCACCCGCGCCTGCCCCTCTGGCTCGAGAGCCGCTGGGCGCGCTGGCTCTTGCTTATCGGCTGGATGGCGCTCATTTTCGCGCTATCCTCACAATCCAAGCTGCCCTCGCCCGACGACCCGTGGATCGATTTTCTGTTCAAGAAGACAGCGCACTTCAGCGTTTTTGGCGTGCTGGCGATCCTGTGGTGGCGCGTGCTGCCAGCGCGCCCCGCCAGCTGGCGCTGGGCCTGGCTGCTCACCGTGCTCTACGCCATCAGCGACGAATTTCACCAGTCGTATGTGGCACTGCGCCACCCAGCCGCGCGCGACGTAATCATCGACGCGTGCGGGGCGGCGACGGCGCTGGCGCTGGTGTGGTGGTGGCTGCGCAGGAATGACGACCGACAACTGATGACCGACGACGGGAAAATTCACCACGGAGACACAGAGGCACGGAGTTAGAAGGTTTCAGGTTAGAAGGTTTCAGGTTAGAAGGTTTCAGGTTAGAAGGTTCTCAACACTCGGCTTTCAGAACTCAGAGCTGCCGACTGCCAAGTGGCAACTTAAAACTCAGCACTTAGCATTCAAAACTACCCTGTCACCCTTTCACCCCTTCATCTTGTCATCTTGTTACTCTCCCGCCCGCTCACGCCCCGTCTTGTGGTATCATAGGCTCTTCAACACGCATTGTGCGAATGGGAGCTGTATGTCGCTGTCGGCGTATATCGCGGCGATGCCAAAAGCCGAGCTGCACGTCCATCTCGAAGGGTCGATCCGCCCGGAAACGCTGCTGGCGCTGGCCGAGCGGCACGGCGTTGCCCTGCCCGCGCACACGCTGCCCGAGCTGCAGGAATGGTACACCTTCACCGGCTTCCCGCACTTCGTCCAGATCTACTACACCATCGCCGAATGCCTGCGCACGCCCGACGACATCGAGCTGATTGCGCGCGAATTTCTGATTGGCCAGGCCGCGCAGAACATTCGCTACAGCGAAGTGACCTACACGCCCTACACGCATTTCGCGCAGAAGGGCATGCCCTTCAGTGAGCAGCTGGCCGCGCTCAACCGGGCGCTGGAAGCGGCGCGAACGGGCGCGGGCGGCATCGTCCTGCTGGCGGGCGAGGCCGGCGTGGGGAAAACGCGCCTGCTGGAAGCCGGGCTGGCGCGCGCCGGCCTGC
>LJCR01001271.1 GCA_001399705.1 Kouleothrix aurantiaca | reverse complement strand
GTATTTCGCCTGCGCGGCGAGGCATTTCGCCATTGGTGACGCCTGCGCGGCGGGCGTTGATGTTTGCTCGGAGCAAAGTGTTTCGCCTGCGCGGCGAGGCATTTCGCCTGCGCGGCGAGCGGCAGGGACTGTGCCGCCCCTGCACCCGCACCAGGGGCGATGGCCCCTGGACCCCAAAGAGAAGCGGTTGGCATGTTCAGCGTCGGTCTGTCATGCCTCCGTTGTGGATGGGAGCAGGCATCAGTTGAATATTGCTGTACCAGCTTTTGTGCTGCCTTTTCATTCATCGTTTGATGCCAGCGGTGAGCATAACGGTGGGTGTGTCACGCCTCCGTTGTGCCATAACGCATGCATCAGAGCGAGGAGGTTTTGGTAGGGACGAAGTTTGAAATTGACATTACGCATATTCATACGCTGCCAGCGGTGAGCATAACGGAGGCATGCGCATTAATCTTTGCATATGTTGCCAGCATCAAATTTGGGGTTCGGGGCGATAGCCCCGACGCCGGGTGCTGGGGCGGCGCGAGCCCCAGCGGCCCTGCGGCCTGAGCAATCTGGCCTGTAGCTGGCACTAGTTTACACAAAAGGAAAGCCGTGCCGACAGGCAAGCCCTGTGGCCTGAGCAAACTGACTTGAAGGCGGTACGGACTTGAGGTTTGATGCGTAACCTAATCGCAGAGCGCGAGGGCGCGTAGCTCTCGCACATCAAACTATCGCGGCAAACGGATGCGCTTGCCGGCAACCCACTCGTTCCAGTCAGCGCCATAATCATCGTACTGGATTTCGTGCAGGCCCAGCCGCGCGCTGACGACCTTTGCCGGGTACCATGTGCGCTTCCACTGCACTTCGACGGCAGTGCCGACGCGGTACGAGGGCCGCACCGCCGCGCGCACACGGTCCGGCGGCACCCACTCATCGTCGCTGGCCTCGTAGCCGTAGTAGTGCACCTTGGCCTGATCGCCGCGCGCGTCGATGATCTGCGCGGGGTACCACTCCGCTTCTGAAAGCACCTCGACATTGTTGCCAACGCGCGGGTCGAGCCGGGGCCGCGCCGCTGCTACGACGGTCTGTGGGTCGAAGCTCCCAGCTGTGGCAAATGTGGCGAGCTGCTCTTCGGCAAAGGCCATGTTTGCCTCGATCTGCGCCGCCAGCGCGGCCAGCGTGATCGCGCTGTTGGCGTCGGCGTCGACAAAGGCCTGCCCGCGCAAGCCGGCCAGCAAGCCCTCGGTGAACGTCCAGTTGCCGGTGGAAAGCTCGCTTGCCAGCGACGAGGTCAGGCTGGCATAGGCAACCTTGCGCGCACGGCGGGCGACGGCGTCGGCCAGACAGCCCGAGTAGCAGCAGTCGGCCAGCAGCAGCGCGCGGGCGCCGCCAAAGCAGCGCTCGATCGTCGCCGGAATAGTGTCGACGAGCCAGCCGCGATTGGCCTCGCAGTCGGTATCGTAGCTGGCGAAGTAGGCCGCGCCGTCGTCGTACTTGCCGCCGTGGCCGCAGTAGTACAGCACCAGCAGATCGCCCGCGCCGGCAGCGCCCAGCTGCGCCTCAAGCGCCTGCTGGATGTGCCTGGTTGTAGCCTGGCGGTCTTGCAGGTACGTTATGTGAGATTCGGGCACGCCCTGCGCGCGGAAGAACTCGACCAGCGCGGCATCGCGGCGGTTTTCCTGTGGGAATGGGCTGAATGAGTCGGCGTGCTTCCACTCAAGCGTGCCGACGGCAAAAAGCCAGGTGCGCTCGGGAGCCCAGCCCAGGGTGAGGTTGTTTGGCATGGTGCGCTCGCTTGTGGGTGCGGTGGCGGATCGCTGGGAGAAGTATACATCCTTATTGGTGACGCCTGCGCGGCGGGCGTTGATGTTTGCTCGGAGCAAAGTATTTCGCCTGCGCGGCGAGGCATTTCGCCATTGGTGACGCCTGCGCGGCGGGCGTTGATGTTTGCTCGGAGCAAAGTGTTTCGCCTGCGCGGCGAGGCATTTCGCCTGCGCGGCGAGCGGCAGGG
>LJCR01001270.1 GCA_001399705.1 Kouleothrix aurantiaca | reverse complement strand
CAACGAAGACCTCCTGCGAACCAGCGCCGAGCGTTTCGCGCTTTCGCAGCGCGCTGGCGGCATTGGCACCTTTGAGTGGCTCGTGCAGGAAAATCGCATTATCTGGACGCCCGAGCTCGAGCAGCTTTATGGCCTCGAGCCAGGCGGCTTCGAGGGCAAGTACGAAAACTGGGCGCAGCGCGTGCACCCCGACGACCGCGCCGCCGCCGAGGCGAACCTGGCCGAGGCCGTCGCGGGCGGGCCGCCCTACAACATCGAGTTCCGCGTCTGCTGGCCCGACGGCACCGAGCGCTGGATGCTTGCCAAAGGCGACGTGACGTTCAATGCCCAGGGCGTGGCCGAGCGCGTGATTGGCGTGAATGTCGACGTGACCGAGCGCCACGAGGTTGCCAATGCCCTGGCCCAGCGCCGCCAGCAGCTTGAAATGGCGCTCGACGCAGCACGCATGGGCGCGTGGCAGTGGGATTTCGCCAGCCGTGCGCTGGTGTCTACCGGCGGGTGCAAGGTACACTTTGGCTTCCCGCCCGATGCTGAGCTGGAGTTCACACAGTTCACCGAGCGCATCGAAACCAGCGAACAGGCCGATTTCCTTGCGCTGATGCGGCATGCGATTGCCGAAGCCAAAGCATATGATGGCGAAGTCAAAGTTCACTGGCCCGACGGCTCGATGCATTTTATTCGCGTCACCTGCCAGCCTGTGCGCAGCAGCGACGGCGTGCCCTATGGCCTAGTCGGCGTGACGCTCGACAACACCGAAACACGCGAGCTGCTCCGGCGCGAGCAGCAGGCGCTTGCCGAAACCCAGCAGGCGCTGCGCCTGCGCGATGAATTTCTATCGGTGGCCTCGCACGAGCTGAAAACGCCACTTACCTCGATGCTCGGCAACGCGCAGCTGCTCCAGCGCCGCCTCAACCGCGAAAATGTAAACGTTTCGCCCGCGAATACCAAAGCGCTGAATGTGCTGGTAAGCCAGGCGCGCCGCCTGGAGCGCATGATCAATGATCTGCTTGACATCACGCGCATCGCGAAGGGGCGGCTCAGCATCGACGCACAGCATTTCGATATCGCCAGGCTGGCCAACCAGGTAGTAGAGGAAGTGCAGCCGACGCTGTACCTGGCGCATGTGGTTGTGGCCGATATTCGCACCGCCCCGGTGCTGATTGTGGGCGACCCGCTGCGCCTTGAGCAGGTGCTGCAGAACCTCATTCAGAACGCGATCAAATACAGCCCGAATGGCGGGCGGATCGAGGTGCGGGTGGAAGCGCGCAGCGGGCAGGCGCACATCAGCGTGAGCGACCAGGGCATTGGCATCCCCGAGGCCGCGCAGCCGCTGCTGTTCAGCCAGTTCTACCGCGCCAGCAACGTGCGCCAGCAGCAGATCAGCGGCATGGGCATTGGCCTGTATGTGGTGAAAGAGATCATCAGCATGCACAATGGCACTGTGAGCGTTGAAAGCCGCGAGGGCCAGGGCAGCACTTTTATCATCAACCTGCCGCTCAGCCCTGCGCTCGTCGAGCCAGCGTAAAGCGAATTCGCGCCTCAAACTACGCACTACGCACTATAAGGCCACAAGTTCAGTGCGTAGTGCGTAGTGCGTAAGGCACAGCGTTTCTGGTTCATTCGCGTAAAGCACCGCCGCGCCACCTGTTCCCAAAGCCTGTGCTATAATCTCGCCGCATGCGGCAAGCCCGGCCGCGTATCGCACATGCTAAGGTGGCACCTATGCCCACACGCGCGCCGAGCATCTCGGCATTTTTCCCCGCCTACAACGACGGCGGCACCATTGCAAGCCTGGTCGTCGCCACACTCACGACGCTGGCCGAGCTGACCGACGACTACGAGGTGATTGTGGTCGAAAACGGCAGCACCGACTACACCGTCGAGGTGCTGGAAGATCTGGCCCAGAAATATGATCATTTCCGCTACCTGGCCCACCGCCAGGCGCTCGGCTACGGCGGTGCGCTGCGCGTCGGCTTTCGCGAGTGCAGCAAAGA
>LJCR01000127.1 GCA_001399705.1 Kouleothrix aurantiaca | reverse complement strand
GCTCGCACCCATCCGCCTGAGCCGTGCCCAGCGCCGGCAGATCGTCGCCGTGGCGAGCGGGCAGCCACAGCGCAATTCGTACCAGTAATTCGGAGCCAGCAATGATCAAGCACATCTTTCAAAAACCCCGAACCGCACCGGCCGCAAGCAGTTCGCCCAACCACGGCGCGGCCCTGATCGAGCTGCGCGATGTCGTCAAGACCTTCCAAAGCGCCGCCGGCAGCTTCACCGCGCTGCGGGGCGTGAGCCTGCAGATCGGGCGCGGCGAGTTTGTGGCGATTATTGGAAAATCAGGCTCGGGCAAATCGACGCTGATGAACATGATTACCGGCATCGACCGGCCAAGCGCGGGCGCAGTGCTGGTAGGTGATGTTGCGGTCCACACGCTCGACGAAAACCAGATGGCGGTGTGGCGCGGCCGCACGGTTGGCATTGTCTTTCAGTTCTTTCAGCTGCTGCCCACGCTCTCGCTGGTGGAAAATGTCATCCTGCCAATGGAGCTGTGCGGCATGTACGCCCCGCGCGAACGCCGCGCGCGCGCGATTGCGCTGCTTGAGCAGGTGGGCATGGGCGAGCACATCAACAAGCTGCCCACCGCGATCTCCGGCGGCCAGCAGCAGCGTGTCGCCATCGCGCGCGCGCTCGCCAACGACCCGCCCGTGATCATGGCCGACGAGCCGACCGGCAACCTCGATTCAAAAACCGCCACCGAGATTTTTGCGCTGTTCGCACGGCTGGCCCGCGAAGGCAAAACCATTGTGATGGTGACGCACGACAACGACTTCGCGCGCGTGGCCGACCGCTCGGTGATTGTGGCCGACGGCGAGATCATCAACGAGTATGTGGCGCGCGCGCTGGCCGCCCTGAATATCGACCAGCTCGGCTGGGTGGCCAGCCGCCTGCGGCGCCAGCAGTTCGCGCCCGGCGCCGAGATCGTGCAGCAATACCTGCAAAGCTGGGGTATTGCCGCCGACACAGCCCCCAAAGGCGCAAGAGCTATTGAGATGATGCGCGTCGCAGCAGCGGATAGTGCTCCATACAGCCTGCTGATCTGCGAGCAGCTATTGCCCGACATGGATGGTTTTGCACTGGCGCGGGCGCTCCAGCGCGGTCAGGGGCTTTCGCACCCGCAGCTCATTATGCTCACGGCGTTTGACGAGCGCGGGCAGGATGAGCAGGCACTGCGCAGCGGGTTTCACTCCTACTTCACCAAGCCAATCAAGCAATCGCAGCTTTTCGATAGCCTGGCCGCGCTTTTCTTTGAGCTGAACGACGAGGCGCAGGCCCGGCCGGCAGCGGCCGATGCGTCCCTGGCGTGCCTGGGCAGCGTGCCGCGCCAGCAGATCCTGGTGGTCGAGGATCATACGGTCAACCAGCAACTGATATTGCGGCAGCTCGGCAAGCTTGGCTATGGGGCGCATGTTGTGGCGAACGGACGCGCCGCGCTCGATGCGCTGGCCGCGCCGCATTCCTTTCAGCTGGTGCTGATGGATTGCCAGATGCCAGAGCTGGATGGTTTTGCGGCCACGCGCGCCATTCGCGAGCGCGAGCAGCACAGCGGCGCGCACATCCCGATTATTGCGATGACGGCGAATGCTATGCATGGCGACCGCGAGGCGTGCCCGGCCGCCGGCATGGACGACTACCTGAGCAAGCCGGTGCGCCAGGCCGAACTGGGCCAGATGCTGGCGCGCTGGCTGCTTACCAGCTAGCAGATAGGCCGGGTGCTACGCCGGCCCGGCGCTGGCGGGAATACCACAAATGCCCAGAAAGCGTTCGAGCGCTTCCTCATTACCTTCCACCCCTATCAGCCCTTGCGCCAGCGCTTCGCCGGGCGCGATCTTGCCGGCCAGCAGCGCCAGGTAGGTTGGCATGTCGGTGCGCAGAATCATGGCGGCGCTGCGCGGGTCGCCCGGCCCGACGTCGAGCGCGCCGTCGTGAATGCGCACCTGCAACACCTCGCCGTCGATCTGGAGCGCGTAGGTCTCATCCAGCCCCCGCGCCAGCTCGGGCCGAAAAAACGTCTTTAGCGTCAGCGCATACGAGCCGACGTGCAGCACCGCCGCGTCGCCTGGCGTTTCCGGCACAAACTGGCTGCCCCATTTCCCCAGCTCAATCAGCATTGGTTCCAGCCCGCGCCCCAGCTTGGTCAGCTCATACACCGTCGAGCCGGCCGGCGGCGGCAGCGTGCGCCGATGGATCACGCCTTGCTGCTCCAGGTGCTTCAAGCGATCGGACAGCAGATTGGTGCTGATCTCGGGCAGGCCAGCCAGCAGATCCTTGAAGCGGCGCGGCCCGGCCACAAGCTCACGGATGATCAGAATCGTCCAGCGCTCGCCAACGACGTCAAGGGCATAGGCAAGGCCGCAGTACTGGTTGTAGCTTTTGGTTTTCATAACCATAATAGTATAGCTGAGAAAAGTGCGAAGTGCAATTTCTGAACCCTAAACTTGACTTTTTGAAGTAGGAGTTTTATAATATATAGAACGATTGTGCTATATCGCCCTCCTCACAGCCGCTTTGGAAGAGAAAGAGGCACCCCATGAGCCTGCCCACTGTTGTTTCGCGCGAGGAATGGCGCGCGGCGCGCCAGGCGCTGCTGGTGAAAGAAAAAGCGCTGACCCGCGCCTACGACGCGATGAATACCGAGCGCCGCGAGCTGCCAATGGTCGAAGTCGCGAAGCAATACACCTTCCAGGGGCCAAACGGCCCGGCCAGCCTGCGCGACCTGTTTGGCGGGCGGCGGCAGCTGATCATCTACCACTTCATGTTCGCGCCGGACTGGGACGCGGGCTGCATGGGCTGCTCGTACCAGGTCGACAACATCGGCGATCTGCGGCACCTCTACGCCCGCAACACCTCGTTTGTGCTTGTCTCGCGCGCGCCGCTGGCAAAGCTCGAAGCCTACAAGGAGCGCATGGGCTGGGATGTGCCGTGGTATTCTTCATACGATAGCGATTTCAACTACGATTTCGAGGCGACCACGGATGGCGAGGTTTCGATGCTGAGCGCCTTTTTGCGCGACGGCGACGTGGTCTATCACACCTATTCGACCACCGGGCGCGGCACCGATATCACCGGCAGTACCTACAGCCTGCTCGACTTCACCGCATTGGGGCGCCAGGAAGAATGGGAGAAGCCGGCAGGCCGCGCCAACGACGAGCCGCAGGGCTGGCTGCGCCGCCACGACGAGTATACGCAAGAGCAGCTGTCGTGAGCAGCTTTTCCAAGCCGCGCCTCGACCGCATGCACGACATCATGGCCGGCTATGTTGAAAGCGGTGCGGTGCCGGGCGTCGTCACGCTGCTGGCGCGCCACGGCGAAATTGTGGCCGACACCATTGGCGCGAAGGCTATCGGCGGCGAAGCGATGCGGCGCGACACCATCTTCCGCATCGCCTCGCTGAGCAAGCCGATCACCGCCGTTGCGGCGATGATTCTGGCGGAAGAGTGCAAACTGCGGCTGGACGATCCAGTTGACGAGATTTTGCCTGAACTTGCAGATCGGCGCGTACTGCGCAGCCTGGGCAGCCAGCTGGATGACACAGTTCCGGCGAACCGTCCAATCACCCTGCGCGACCTGCTGACGTTTCGCTTCGGCTTCGGCAGCGTGATGGCGATGCCGGGAACCTACCCGATCCAACAGCACATTGCCAAATTACACATCGGCGGCGATGGGCCACCGCAACCACAGAAAACGCCCCGCCCCGATGAGTGGATGCGCAACCTGGGGACCCTGCCGCTGCTCTACCAGCCGGGCGAACGCTGGCTGTACAATGTTGGCGCGGATGTGCTGGGCGTGCTGATCGCCCGCGCGTCGGGCCAATCGTTCGGTGATTTCCTTCAGGAGCGGATCTTCGCGCCGCTGGGCATGCAGGACACCGGCTTTTTCGTGCCGCCCAACAAGCGTAGCCGCTTTGCGACGAGCTACGAGGCTGATGCCGAAACCGGCAGGCTCAACGTCTACGACCCCGCCGAAGACGGTCAGTGGGCCAGCGCGCCAGCGTTCGAGTCCGGTGCGGGCGGCCTGGTTTCGACGGCGGACGACTACTTGCGCTTCTGCCAGATGATGCTCGGCAAGGGCAAACTTGGCGACACGCGTATTCTGGCGCGGCCCACGGTCGAGGTCATGACGACCGACCAGCTTCTGCCCGAGCAGCGCGAAGATGCGGAGATCTTCTTCCGCGACAACAGCAGCTGGGGATTGGGCATGGCCGTCTACACAAAGCGTACCAGCAACTGGTCGGTTCCGGGTCGTTTTGGCTGGGACGGCGGGCTTGGCACGTCGGGCTACACCGACCCCGCCGAGGACATGATCGGCATCCTGATGACACAGGTCGCCTGGAACTCGCCAAGCGGGCCGTTGATCATGAACGACTTCTGGACATCGGCCTACGCCGCGATTGATGATTAAACCAAATTATCCACAGATGACGCAGATTGCAGGGGACGCAAATTCTGCGTCATCTGCCGGTAGATCAAATAAGAGCAGAAACGAAAGGGACGAGGATGTGCCGCAATATCAAGCCGCTGTTCAACTTCGAGCCGCCCGCCAGCGAGGACGAGGTGCGCGCCGCCGCCCTTCAGTTCGTGCGCAAGATCAGCGGCTTCACCGCGCCGTCGAAGGCCAACGAAGCCGCGTTCAACGCTGCCGTCGATGAGATCGCCGCCACCGCGCGCACGCTGCTGGCCGAGCTTGAGACCAACGCCACGCCGAAGAACCGCGAGGAAGAGGCTGCCAAGGCACGCGAACGTTCGGCGCAGCGTTTCCCCAGGTAGCGAGCGAAAGGAGCAAACGCATGGGCACAACTTCGATTGAGTTCACGATCTCGCTGGACGGCTTCATCGCCGGGCCGAACGACGATATCAGCCAGATTTTCGGCTGGTACAACAGCGGCGACGTTGAACTCTCGATTGAGGGCGCTCCGCCGTTCAGGCTCTCGCGCGCCAGCGCCGATTTTTTGCAGAAAACATGGTCGCAGGCCGGCGCGATCGTCACTGGCCGGCGCGACTTCGATGTTTCGGGCGCGTGGGGCGGCAAAGCGATCATGGGCCTGCCGATGTTCGTCGTCACGCACACGCCGCCAGCGGAATGGACCCGCCCCGACTCGCCATTCACGTTTGTCACCGAGGGCGTGCCGCAAGCAATCGCGCAGGCGCAGGCCGTGGCGGGCGCGAAAACCGTGGGTGTCGGCGGCACGCAGATCGTGCAGCAGGCCTTTCGCGCCGGCCTGATCGACGAGATTATTCTGCACCAGGTGCCGGTGCTGCTCGGCGCGGGCATTCGCCTGTTCGACAAGCTCGGCCCAGAGCCGATCCAGCTCGAAAAGCTGGAAGTGGTCGACACGCCCGACGTAACGCACCTGCGCTTTCGGGTGGTAAAGTAGTTCGGCAGGGCCGGTATCACGAACCGCAACATTCTGAAAGGAAACTAATCATGGCAAAGTATCTCATTTCATTCCCCAGTGCTGCAATGAAGGTGCCCGACGGCGAGTGGGAGGCGGTGGGCCGAGACGCGCGTGCCGTGATCCGCGAGACGAAAGAAGCGGGCGTCTACGTCTTCGGCGGTGGAATTGATGAAACGGTGCCGCCCGTTCTCGTTTCGGCCAATGGCTCAGCCGCTGAGGGCGGCTACCCGTGGGCGCCTCCGCTCGATGGTGGTTTCACCGTCCTTGAGCTGCCTTCAAGGGAGGAAGCCGTCGAATGGGCCGCACGTATCGCGAAAGCGTGTCGCTGTGATCAGGAGCTTCGCGTGTTCCAGTTTGATCCAGAGTCCTGAGGCCGGAGTTTCGCGCCCCGTGTCTTTGTGGCGAAAATCAAGGAGCTTTGCAATGACGCAGCGATCCCCGAACACCTCAATCGATCACGAGTATAGCAGCCCAAATGCGACCGCGACGCCCTGGAACGATGCCGAAAAGATGCTCGACAGTGCGGAAATCTTCTGGCTCTCGACCGTGCGCCCCGACGGTCGCCCGCACGTCACGCCGCTGATCGCGGTCTGGCTCGACGGCGCGCTCCATTTCTGCACCGGCGCGCACGAGCGCAAGGCCAGGAACATCGGCGCAAACGCGCACGTCACCCTGACCACCGGGCGCAACACCATGCACGAAGATGGCCTCGACCTCGTGCTGGAGGGCGACGCCGTGCGCGTGACCGACACCGCCACGCTCCAGCGCATTGCCGAGCGCTACGAGCAGAAGTATGGCGCGGAGTGGCATTTCGATGTGCAGGAGCAAGCATTCACGGGGCAGGAAGGCAACGTCGCGCTGGTGTTTGCCGTCGCGCCAGCCGCCGCGTTTGGCTTCGGCAAGGGCGCGACGTTCAGCCAGACGCGCTGGCAGTTTTAGAAGGAGCGGCATTGTGAAGTATCTCCTGACCTCGGCTGGCATCGCGAACCCGAGCATCCACACCGCGCTGCTCGACCTGCTGGGCAAACCGATTGCCGAGTGCAACGCGCTGTGTATCCCCACGTCGTCGTACGGGCACCGCATGGTCAGCCCACATCAGGCCTGGAAGTTCATCGCCGGGCAAGAGCCACGGAGCCCGATGGTCGAACTGGGCTGGAAGTCTGTGGGCATGCTGGAGCTGACCGCGCTGCCCAGCAT
>LJCR01001269.1 GCA_001399705.1 Kouleothrix aurantiaca | reverse complement strand
CGCGCAGGGCGCGGGCTACAGCGCCGCCAGCGCCGACACCGACCGCGACGGGCTGACGGATGCGCAGGAGGCCGCGCTTGGCACAAACCCGGCCAGCGCCGATACCGATAACGACGGCATCCCCGACGGCGATGAAGTGTTTCACGAAGTGTTCGACACTCGCACCAACCCGGCGCGCCCGGCTGGCACGTGGGCGGGCGGCTGGGACATACACATCGCCGCCGACGCCGGCCACGCCGCTTTCACGCTCCACGTTTCGTCGGACCCGACGCTGCGCGATACCGACAACGACGGCCTGCCCGACGGTGCCGAGCGCCAGCTGGCGACCGACCCGCGCGCGACGCCGACCGACCGCGATGGCCAGCCCTACAACCCGCTGGTGATCAACCAGAACCCGCTTCAGCTCCACGTTGCCGCCAGCGACCTGGATGGCGTGGTGGGGCCGGGCCAGACCTTCAGCTACACCTCGACCGTCACCACCGACGGCCAGCCCTTTGGCGATGGCGTGCTGCAGGTTAACCTGCCATCGGCGCTGGGCGGCACCGCACCGCGCTACCCGCTCCCGCTCAGCCACGCGCCAGTGCGCGTAACGAACGCGCTCACCGTCGGTGCGGGCGCGGCCGCCGGCCCGATCGCAATCAGCAGCCAGGCGCGTGCGCGCCTGAGTGGCAGCGGCGCGGGCGGCTGGGAATGGAGCGCGCCCGCCGGCACGACCATCCCCTTCGACGCAAGCGCCGGCCCACAGGCGCTGGGCATGGCGCCCGGCAACGATGGCTACCTGCTGGCGGCGCTGGCCTCGGCGCACGGCAAGCAGAACGAGCCCGGCAATATCGACCTGCGCGCGCTGCCGGGTGGTGGGTCGCAGCTGGCCGACGACGACAGCAGCAACACAACCTTCTTGCGTGGGGCCACCGCGCCAAGCGTGGCCTGCACCAGCGATGGCCGCTGCATGACGGTGTGGGACCATTACGACAACTGTAATGTTGTCAGCTTCGACTCGCTCGTGATTAACGATGCCGGGAGCGATCCCGACCTGAACGGCGATGGCAGGCGCGACCTTGAACTCAATGTGTACTACCAGTTCGATGGGCAGACCGAGCAGCAGCTCAAGCCGTTTCCCAATATTCCCTGGACCTTCGAGTCGCTGAATCAGGGTGCCCTGGTCAAGTTCTCGGGTTTGAATTTGCCCTTCTGCGGCGGCGTAACTATTCGTGTTGGCGAAGAAGATGGCGACGGCGTGGACAAGGCCCCGCAAGCGATGCACTTCACGCCGGGCAGTAGCGGTTCTTCAGCCATCAACTATGTGATATCCGACGGCGATTCGCACGAGTCCGTTACCCTCACAATGAGCGCAACCTCGATCCATACCTACACCGTGGCTGGCGCAATCAATCGTTCGAGCGCTGCTCCCGTCACGCGCCAGTTTTCGTTGCCATCCCCGTCGTTCAGCGATCTGTTTGCCCAGGATTTCCGCCCAGTGGTTGCGAGTGACGGTCAGAACTTTCTGGTGGTTTGGGAGCGGGTCGCGCAGAGCGGAAACGCCGCCACGGTACGCCTTCTGGCGCGCCGCTTCAGCGCCGACGGCACCGCACTGAGCAACGAGATCCAGCTTGCCAGCTACAGCCTTGATGCGCCTCCGGCGTCGCCACAGAGCGTTACATTCATCGATCTGGTGTGGGCTGGCGACCGCTACCGGCTGGCCTGGAAATCGACCTCGAACGGCGCGATTCACCTGAACGACCTGGTGCCGAGCAATAACAGCTTCACCGTAAGCGAGCTTGCCGGCGCGAATACCGGGCAGGCGAATGGCACGATCAACAGTCTGGAAGGGCCGCGCCTGGCTTACGATCCGCTGAACCACCGCACGCTGCTGGCCTACGCCGACGCTGCGGGGCAGGTGCAGGGGCGGCTGTTCGGCAGCGGTGCCGCGCAGCCATTTACAATCAGCCCGCACGGCGCGCAGCCGCGCATAGCCTACAGCCCGGTGTGGCGCGG
>LJCR01001268.1 GCA_001399705.1 Kouleothrix aurantiaca | reverse complement strand
CGCCCTCGTCGTCGAGCAGCAGGCTGGCGGCGTCGGCAAGCTGCGCCCCGAGCGCGTCGATGCCCTGGCGAATGGCGGCCATGGAAGCCGCCTCGGCCAGGCGCGCCAGCGCGCCATGCAGCTGCGCGCGGTCGAGCACAAGCGGCTCGTCCACAAGCTCGAACGGGCTGTCGTCGATCGGGGCCATGCGCGGGAGCAGCTGGTGCATACATGTTCCTTGCTGTTTTGCGATGGGCGTATCATACCGAAAAACTCATGCAATGGCAAGAGGCAATCATGCCACGATAACGCCATGTTTTCGACTTATCCACAGGTGCATGTGTAGCCGCTTTCCAGCATGCTGGCGCGCGAACCCGTTCGGGTGATGAATAGATTGAAAACAGATTCTCATCGGAATGCCTTGCCGACGCGTTGACTCGGCTGTACCGATATGCTAGAGTCGCCTTCCAGGAGCTTGTTAAGAATTGAATAAAAGGAGAATTTCGTGCCGTATCCCTGCCGTTTCTCCTATCGTCTCGCCCGCACGGTAGGTTTGTTGCTCCTGGTTATTCTCGCGCTTGTTCCTTCACTGGCCGCACTGGCGCGGCCAATCTCCTCCACCCCCGCACTACCCGCACAGCTGCGCAGCGCCGCCGATGCGCCTTTCACGGTGTTTGTGCCGATGGCGCGCCGGCCGCGCCCGCCGCTCGGCATGATCATCCAGCCCAGCGAGCTAATGCTCGCCAAAGCGCAGTACGATGCGCGGCTCGAGCCGGCGCGCACTGCGGTTCGTTCGCTGTTCAAAAACGCGGGCGAGGCCATGGCCGACACACCCTGCGCCGTGGCAACCTACACCACCAGCGCCGGCTACGATTGCCTGAATCGCGCGTCCGAAAACGCCTATCTGCTGGCGCTTGCCTACCGCATGACTGGCAACACGGCGTACAGCGACAAGGGCGCGGCATTTATTCACGCCTGGATGGATACACTCACCAGCGTCGATATGAGCGACGACCAGGCCAACCTCGACTGGAGCCGGCTGATGCCGGCGATGATCTGGGGCGCCGATTTGCTGACCAGCACGCCGAGCTGGGGCGAAAGCGACCGCGCGGCGTTTATGAGCTTTGTGCGCAAAGACGCGCGGCCGCAGGCCAAGCTGGCCGCCCAGCGCCGAAACAACTGGGCCGACGCCGGCAACCTGCTCTGGCTCAGCGTGGCGGTGTACGCCAACCTGCCGAGCGAGCGCGATGCTGCCGTGGCTAACTGGAAAAAGCTTCTCAACGGCCAGCCGGACACGAGTGGCGCCGCGCTGAGCGACAAGTGTATCGACAGCGACTGGGTGTATGGCATGTGCCGCGATGGCTCGATCACCGAGGAAAATCGCCGCGATGACGCGCTTTCCTACAACCAGGCGGCGATGAGCATGAAAACGGTGTTTGCCGAAATCCGGCGGCGGCAGGGCGACGGCTCGCTGTACACCTACCGCACGCCGCGCGGCGTTGGCCTGAAGAACGGCTGGGATTTCCTGGCGCCCAAGGTGGTCGACGCCTTTGCCGGGCGCTGCAGCTGGCCGTATAGCGCGAACCATTGTGTGCCGAAAGCTAACCGCTCGGGCTGGGAGGTGGCATACGCCTACTGGCGCTCGCCGGTCTACCTGCCCGTTCTGGCCGAACACCGGCCCTACACATGGTCGAACTGGGCCGACCCGGGCTACAGCACGGCGCTGTATGGCAGCCTGAACCTGCTCGGCCAGTAACGACAAACGGCGGCGCGCCGATGTGGTATGCTATGGCGTAATTCTGCACGGGGAGCATGAGAGCGCCTATGAGTACGACCACATCGGCCACGGCGATTGCGCCGGCGAATATTGCCTTTATTAAATACTGGGGCGTGCAGGATGCCGCGCGCACCCTGCCGTTCAACGGCTCGATCTCGCTGAACCTCGATACCTGCCTGACGACGACGAGCGTGACGTTTGACCCCGACCTGCCCGACGACGAGGTGACGATCACTTTGTA
>LJCR01001267.1 GCA_001399705.1 Kouleothrix aurantiaca | reverse complement strand
ATGTAGTAGCCACGGCTGTAGTCGCCAGCGCGCTGCAACTCCTCGGTCAAATCGTCCACGCGCGTCCCCATAGTCACGATCTGAAAGGCGGCCACATCGTACTCGCCGCTTGTGGTGGCGCGGAAGTAGTCGGCCAGGCACAGGCGCTCGCGCTCGGGCTGGCGCGGGAACACGAAGCGCGTCAGTTCCTTGGCAGAACCGAGAACCGAGAACTGAGAACCGCTTCGTTCCTCGGTTCTTGGTTCTTGGTTCTTGGCTCTCAGACTGGTTGGATCGTACACCACCAACTCGTTGCCATCGCTCTGCACCGGGAAGTAGCCATACACCACTTTCGGCTCCAGCCAGCCATCGCGCTCGGCTTCGCGCAGCAGCTCGCGCACCTTTACGTCGAACTCGCCCTTCAGCCGCTCCCACTCCGCGCCCTTGGCGTTTTTCGCGCCCCACTGCAGGCGGTACAGCGCATTGCGGTCGAGGCAATCGACCACATCCTGCAGCTTGATGCGCGTGACCACCTGCGCGCCCCAGAAGGGCGGCGTCGGCACCGGCACGTCGCGGCGCACATTCGAGCGCGCGGTGTCGCCGCGCGTGGCCTGCCCCAGCTCGGCCAGCGCCACGCGGCCACGCTGCTTCTGGCGCAGCACCTGCGCCGCGTCCACAATCGTCTGCTGAACAAAGCTCGAGCGCACCGCCGGGTCGGCCAGCTTGTCCATCGTCTCCAGCCCTTCGAAGGCGTCTTTGCAGTAGAACACGCCCGATTCGTAGGGTTCCTCATCCGCCACAAAGGTGATGCGCTGGCCGTACTGCTTGTTGATCGCCGCGCCGCCCACCAGCACCGGGAAGCTCAGCCCGCGCCGGTGCAGCTCCTGCACGCACAGCGGCATCTGCTTCGAGGTGCTCACCAGCAGCGCCGAAAGCCCAATCGCGTCGGCGCCCACTTCCACTGCCTTCTCGATGATCGTGTTCAGCGGTACCTGCTTGCCCAGGTCGTAGACCGTGTAGCCGTTGTTGGCGAGAATCGTGTGCACCAAGTTCTTGCCAATGTCGTGCACGTCGCCATACACCGTCGCCAGCACGACTTTGCCCTTGGTAGAGCCTTCGAGCTTGTCGAGGTATTGTTCGAGATGCGCGACGGCCTTTTTCATCACCTCGGCGCTTTGCAGCACAAACGGCAGAATGAGCTGGCCCGAACCGAACAGATCGCCCACTTCCTTCATTGCGGGCAGCAGCACGTCGTTCAGCACGCCAACCGCCACAATTCCGCGTGGCGAGGCGTCCGTTTCCTCGTCTTTGACGGCGACTGCCGGGTCGTCGAACTGCCGGCCCTCAGCCGCCAGCCCATCCGCGATCAGCGTGTCGATATCGCTTTCGACGCCTTCTTTCTTGCGGTGGACGATCTTCCAGTGCAGGCGCTCGCCCACGGTCATGCCGGCGGTCGGGTCGGCGCGGGTTTCGGTTTCGGCGGCGGCGTTCTGCTCATAGAAGTTGATGAAACGCGCCAGCGCATCCTCGCGCCGGTTGAAGATCAGGTCTTCGCACAAGGCGCGCTGCTCGTCGGGAATTTCGGCGTAGGGCGTGACATGCGCCGGGTTGATGATTGCTGTGTCAAGGCCGGCGTCGACGGCGTGTTTGAGGAAGACCGAGTTGAGCGCGGCGCGGGCGTGCGGCGCGACACCAAAGCTCAGGTTCGAAACGCCCAGCGTGGTGAAGCAGCCGGGGATGTTCTGCTTGACGGCGCGGATGCCCTCGATCGTTTCGATCGCAGCGCGGCGCAGCTCTTCCTGCCCGGTGGTGATTGGGAAGGTCAGCACGTCGAAGATCAGCGCCTCGGCCGGCACGCCATACTCGTCCTGCGCGATCTGCGCAATGCGCTGGGCCACTGCCAGCTTCTTCTCGGCGCTGTGCGCCATGCCGTCTTCATCAATCGTCATCGCCATGGCCGCCGCGCCATAGCGCGCCAGCAGCGGCAGCGTGCGGTCGGGCTTTTCGCCGCGCCCGCC
>LJCR01001265.1 GCA_001399705.1 Kouleothrix aurantiaca | reverse complement strand
CCCACAGCCGGTCCGGCTGCCCTTCACCGGGCGCACCGCCGAGCTCGAAAAGCTTGCTACGCTGGCAAGCAGCCACCGCCTCGGCCTGATCGAGGGCGACACAGGCATTGGCAAAACACGCCTGGCCGAAGAATTTCTGCGCGATTTTCAGGGCCTGGTGCTGGTAGGCCACGCGCACGAGCTCGAGCAGGCCCTGCCCTACCCGCCGGTGATCGAGGCGCTGCGCGAGCTGATTCGCCAGCCCGGCTGGCCGCAGCTCCAGGCTGAAGCCGCGCTGCCACAGGTTTGGCGCGCCGAGCTGGGCCGCCTGCTGCCCGAGCTGCACGACGGTGGCGTCCCTGCGCCCGCCGACGGGCGACTCGCTGCCAATAACGAGTCGCGGCTCTGGGAAGCCGTAAGCCAGCTGCTGCTCGGGCTGGCGCGCGGGCATGCGCTGGCCCTGCTGATTGACGATCTGCACTGGGCTGATGCTTCGACGCTGGCCTTGCTTGGCTACCTGGTGCGCCAGCCAACCCACGCCGCAATCACCTTTCTTGCCACCACACGCCCAATTACGCCGCGCACGCAGCTTGCCACGCTGGTGCAAACGCTCACCCGCGAGGGCCGGATCTTACGGCTGCCGCTGGGCCGGCTCGGCGACGGTGCGACCTTTGAGCTGGCGCAGCATTTCAGCCCGCGCTACGCCTACCCGCTGGCCGAATGGCTCACGCGCAATGCCGACGGCAGCCCGTATATTCTGGCCGAACTGCTGCGCTACGCCAGCGAACACCAGCTGCTGCTGCCCGACGGCACGCTCAACCTCTCGCTGCTGTCCAGCTCGCCCGTCGTGCCCGGCACGGTTTACAGCCTGCTGCAGGCACGCCTGGCTGGCCTTTCCGACGCGGCGCGGCGCGTGGTAGATGTTGGCGTGGTCGTAGGCAGCGAGTTCGATCTCGAGCTGGTGGCACAGGCCGCCGCGCTGCCCGAGCCAGCCGTGCTCGACGCGCTCGACGAGCTGCTGGCCGAAGGGCTGGAGGCCGCCGTGCAGCGCAGCTCGCTGCTCCACGTCGTGCTGCCCGACGACGGGCGCTCGGTGAACTGGTATGTCATCAACACCAGCGCCAACCGCCTGTGGGCCGAGCGCATTGGCCTGGCCGGCGCGGCGCTGGCACCCAACGCCGCCGCGCCCGACGATCGCCCGGCGCTGATCACCCTGTACGAACATAACATCGGGCTGGTGACGCCGCTGCTGCTCGACGAGCTGCGCGAGGCCGAAGATCGCTACCCGATGCACTGGATCGAAGACGCTATCCGCGAAGCGGTGCGCGCCAACGCGCGATCGTGGCGCTATATTAGCAAGGTTCTTGAGAGGTGGGCCGCCCATGGACGACAAGATGCGCCGAATCGGGCCGAACGACCTATTGATGTTGACAAATATACCAACGGATCCTATGGCGACCTTTTCCGACGCGGCAGCGACACCTCCGACCTCTGAGCCGGCCTGCCCGCAATGCGGCGGGGCGGGCTACTTCAAGGAAGCGGTGCCGTTCGGCCACCCGCACTTTGGCGTGCTGTTCCCGTGCGAGTGCAAGCTGGCCGAAAAAGAACAGCGCCGCATCGAAGAGCTTGATCGCCTGAGCAACCTGGAAGTGCTGCGCGACAAAACCTTCGAGGCGTTTGTGGCCGACGTGCCGGGCGTGCGCCGCGCCTACCTGCGCGCGATCGAGTATGCCAAGCGCCCGCAGGGCTGGCTGGTGTTCTTTGGCAACTATGGCGTTGGCAAAACGCACCTCGCCGCCGCGATCGCCAACCACGCGCTGCGCCGCCAGATCCAGGTGCTGTTCAGCATTGTGCCCGACCTGCTCGACCACCTGCGCTCGACCTTCGGGCCATCCAGCGAGGTCGAGTACGACGAGCGCTTTGAAATGATTCGCACCGTGCCGCTGCTCGTGCTCGACGACCTCGGCACCGAGAACACCACGCCCTGGGCGCGCGAAAAGCTCTTCCAGATCATGAACTAC
>LJCR01001266.1 GCA_001399705.1 Kouleothrix aurantiaca | reverse complement strand
GTCGGTCAGCGCGTAGAGTTCCTGCTCATCCCCCGCCTTGAAACGGCTCACCACGGCATTGCGCGCGCGCGCCGCACTGGCAAACGCTGGCGGCGCATAGTCGTAGATCACTGGCGGCGCACTCACCCAGCGCCCGGCCAGCGGCAGCAGCCACCAGCCCGCGTCGCTGCCGCGCCCGGTGCGCAGCCAGCCGGTCGTGTTCACCAGAAAGCGCGCATCAGCCGGCGTGTTCGCGGCCGCCCACTCCAGCGCCGCCACATCGCCCGCGCTCACCAGCACCGTGCTCGGGTTCACCACGTCGCGCAGGTTCCAGCCACCCCAGGTCGCCACGCCTGCCACCAGCAGCACTGCCAGCCCTCGCGCCCACGCGCGGCGCGGCGCAGCCAGCGCATCCCAACCCCAGGCTGCTGCGCCGCCAATCAGCACACCCATCGGCAAAAACAGGCTGATCACCACCGCTTCGTTTGTCAGCAGCGAAAGGTAGGGCAGGCGCAGCAGCCACGGGTTCACCAGCACAAACACAAGCCCTGGCAGCATCAGCAGCCAGCGCCGTCGCAGCGCCGCCCCCAGCGCCAGCGAGCCGCCCGCCACCGGCAGCACATACAGCGCGAACCACGGGTTTGCGCTTATCACCAACGCCGCCACCCATACAATCTGCTCAAGCGCGCCGCGCTGGTGCCGCCGAATTCCCCACAGCGCCGCCAGCAGCGCCCCGGCGATCAGCCAGCGGTTCTGCCCAGCCCATACGAGGTTCATATCCAGCGCGTTAAACGTGCCCCCGCCCACCAGCGGCAGCGCCGAACCATCTGGCGTCGAAGCCAGTTTCTGCCGCACCAGCACCAGCATCCACGGTAGCGCCAGGCCCAATGCCAGCGCCGCAGCAGCCGCCGCAGCCAGAATTCCCGCGCGCACCTCCGCCTGCTCTGCCCGCAACAGCCAGAAAACGCCACTTACGGCCAGAAACATCACGGTGAATAAAAGAACAATAAAATGAATCAGGCTCAGCCCGGCCAGCAGAATCGCCAGTGTTGCCGCCAGCCGTCGCGAGGGTCTGCGCAGTAGCTCAAGCCAGCACGCCGCAACCGGCCCAACCAGCAGCAGGCCGGTAAGTTGTGTATAGCGCCCCCAGCTTACATAGTAGGCAGGCATAATCGAAACAAGCCCAACCACAATCGCCGCCACCACGCCAGCCGCCGGCCGCCGCCCCAGAGGCCCAGCGCGGCCATGCCAAGCACCAGCACCGGCCAGGGCAGCACATCGCGCAGCAGCGTTCGCATGGGGTTCAGCAGGTAGATCGTCAGGAAGTTGCTCAGCGGCCCGGTGCCAAACGGCGTGTTGCCGATCTGATACAGGTTGTCGCGCATCCACGCCACCGCCGCGTCGGCCGGGTCGCGCAGCGAAAGGCGCAAACCTTCGGGGAAGCTGCCGAACAGCACCACCGCGTCGAGCAGGTAGATCAGCACAATCAGCAGCACGCTATTGATTATTGGCGCGGCGGCGCGAATGCGGCGCTGCGCCTCGGCTGTGCGCGCCATGCGGCTGAGCAGCGCGGCAGGAATCGCGCCAAGCGCGCTCAGGCGGTTCGCCACGCGGTAGATGCTGCTTTCGGTGCGCTCGGGTACCCAGGTTGGCAGCTGCAAGGTGCGCGGTTTGCCAAGGTCGGAGAAATCGAGCTTGCTCAGCGCGTCGCTCAGCCGGTCGAGCATAATCGCCAGCAGCACAATCGCCAGCCCGGCCTCAAAGGCCAGCCCGACCTGCAATCGCTGCAGCGCTACCAGCACCTCGCGCCCCAGCCCGCCCGCGCCAATCATCGCGGCGATGACCACCATGCCCAGCGCCATCATAATCGTCTGGTTCACGCCCACCATAATCGAGGGCAGCGCCAGCGGCAGCTGCACCTGAAACAGCAGCTGGCGCGGGGTCGCGCCAAACGCGTGCGCTGCCTCGATCGCGGGTGGGCTAACCTGCCGAATACCCAGACTGGTGAGGCGAATGGCGGG
>LJCR01001264.1 GCA_001399705.1 Kouleothrix aurantiaca | reverse complement strand
CGCACAGGCCAGCGCAGCCAGCTGGGCACCGCAGGCGGGTGAGTGGGCCTTCGCTGACGGAGGATATGCACAAACGCAGCTCGGCCGCTACGACCTGGTCAGCCTGTTCAACCGCAAAATCGAAGGCACCTATCGCTTCCAGGCCGATCTGAAATTTCTCGAAGGCGAGATGGGCGGCGGCATCGTCTTCAACGCGCCGAATGCGGGCAGCAAGAATGGCGCGCAGATGGTCAGCTATTCCGAGAAGGGCAACTACCTGCAGTGGGGCCAGTTCGACGACCAAGGCACCTTCCAGTTCAAAGGCGGCAGCCCGGTGCCGAACGGCGCGGACGGCCAGTGGCACACGCTCGCCGTCACCGTTGCCGGCGCGAGCTACAAGGTCGAGCTGGATGGCAAGGCGATCGTCGCTGATGTGCCGCTTGGCAGCACCAGCGGGCAAGTCGGGCTGTTCGACTCGACTTCGCACGTACTGTTCGACAATGTGAAGCTGGAGAACGTGCAGCCATGAGCGCGCCCGAACTCACGATCACACGCCCGCATGCTGCGCGCCGTGTTACCATCCTGGGTCTGCGCGTCGAGCTGCGCCCGCTGCTGGTGGTGCTGGGCATTTTCTTAAGCACGCGCCTGCTGCTGCTGCTGGTGATCTTCCTGTCGTCGGCCGCCATCCCGATGAATACCGGCATGTTCGGCTACGCCGACCCGAACAACCTGATCGTCGACGGGCTGATCCGCCACGACAGCTGGTGGTATGTCAATATCGTCGAGCATGGCTACACCATGGGCGATATCAAAACCGGCGCGCAGGGCACCGTAACCTTTTTCCCGCTGTATCCGCTGCTGGTGAAAGTTGTCGCCGGGCCGCTGCACAACGTCTACCTGGCCGGCCTGCTGGTGTCGAATGGCGCGCTGCTGGCCGCGCTCGGTTTCCTGTATGGCCTGGCGCGCCAGGAGTACGACGAGGAAACAGCTGCGCGCGCCGCTTTCTACCTGGCCGGCGCGCCTACGGCCGTGTTCTTCTCGGCGATGTATACCGAAAGCCTGTTTGTGGCGCTGGTGTGCGCAACCTTCTACTTTTCGCAGCGCCGCCAGTGGGAACTTGCCGCCATCGCGGGCGCGCTGGCCTCGGCTACGCGCAACACTGGCGTGCTGCTCGCTGCCGTGATTGCGCTGGAAGGGATGAGCCAGCAGGGCTTTCGCGTATGGCCCGCGCGCCTGATTGGGGCCACAGCCACCGAAACCGGCGCGATCTGGTGGGCGCACATTGGCCAGCGGCTGCGCAGCACATTGCGTAGCTGGCGCAGCGTGCTGGCGGCCAGCTACGTGCCAATCGGCCTGCTGTCCTACATGGGCTTTCTAAAGGTCACGTTTGGCGACCCGCTGGGCTTTGTTCACGCGCAGGCCACCTGGGGCCGCTCGACCTCGGCCGCCGGCATCACCAAGATCGTCAGCTCAACGATCACGAACCTGAATATTGGGCCAAACCCGTGGTCGGGCCAGATCAACACACTCACGCTCCTGTGCCTGATCGCCACGCTGGCCTTTGCGCCGCTGGTGCTGGTGGTGATGCTGAAAATGCGCCCGGCCTATGGCGTGTATGCCGGCCTGACGTTCTTCATCCCGCTGAGCACCGGCACAGTTGGCAGCATGACACGCTACGTGCTGATGCTGGTCCCCTGCTTTCTGCTGCTTGCCCGCTGGGGCCGGCGCGGCTGGGTCGACCGGCTGGTACTGGGCATTTTTCTGCCGCTCATGAGCTATTTCGCGGTGTTGTTCTCGCATTGGTATTTTGCCGGCTAAGGCCGGAGCATAACGCGCCTGAGGAGCACTATGACATCACGACTCATCGCATTACGAACATGGAACTGGCGGCGGTATTTACAGCCCGGCCGCATGATCATAACTGGTGTGCTGCTGGCTTCGCTGGCCGTTGGCGGGCTGCTGGCAATGCGCACCTTGCGGCCGGCCGCGCCTGAGCAGGTTCTGCCCGGCCAAACGCTGGCC
>LJCR01001263.1 GCA_001399705.1 Kouleothrix aurantiaca | reverse complement strand
CAGCTGCTGGTTGTATGGGAACATCAGGAATGGCGCAGCTGGTTTGGCCGCGGGCGCAGCGAACAGGCAGCCGCCTAAACGCCACGCCGGAAGTCGGCACAGTTCCGCATACGTTGGGGCGAAAGGCGCACGCAGCACCCGAGGCTGCGCCTTTCGCCTTTTTCGACCGCGAGGAGGCGCAATGAATGAGCGCGCGCTACGCTGGCTGCCGTTTGGCGGCGACCACGATCAGAATGCGGCGGACAGCGCCAGCCAGGCCACCACTGGCGGCGGTGGTGGCGAGCCAGTGTGTATTGGCACGGTCGATGGGCCGCTGCGCGCCGAAATTGCGCGCACGTATCTGGAGCAGGCTGGTGTGACGGTGCACCTGCAGGCCGAAAGCGCGAGCAGCTTGTATGGCGTGGTGAGCGGCCCGTTAGGCGTAGTTCAGCTGTGGGTGCCTGCCGCCGAAGCCGAAGAAGCCGCGCGCCTGTTCAGCGAGCTCGATTTCGGCAGCGCCTAGCGTGGCCGGTCGGCTTTTTCAAGATCGCTGCGCGCGCCCAGCACAATCACCGTGTCGCCCACGCGCAGCAGCGTATCGTCCTTCGGGCTAACGATCATCTGGCCGTCGGCGCGGCGCACCGCCAGCACCGTGATGCCGGTGGTCTGGCGAAGCTGCGCGTCACCAAGCGTCATGCCATTCAGCCACGAATCGGCGCGGATCGCCATCTCTTCCAGCCAGATCTCCAGCTCGTCGCTGTGCACCAGCACATCCAGCAGATCCATCACGGCCGGGCGCAAGGCGTGGCCGGCCATGCTGCGCCCGCCCAGAATATAGGGCGAGATCACGCGATTGGCGCCGGCAATCGAGAGCTTGTGCTCGGCCTCGGCGGTGGCGGCGCGCGCCACAATAAAAAGCTGCGGGTTGAGCGCCCGCGCCGACAGGGTGATGTAGACATTCACCGCATCGGTTTGCACAGCGGTGAGCAGCGCGCGGGCACGCATAATTCCGGCGCGCTTGAGCATCTCATCGTCGGAAGCGTCGCCGCGCACGCACAGGTAGCCGGCCTCGCCAATGCGCTGGACGCGCTGGTCCTCGTTGTCGATCACCACAAAAGGCTGATTTTCGGCCTGGAGCTGCTGGCAGGTTTCGCGCCCCACACGGCCAAAACCACAGACAATGAAATGGTCTTTCAGGTGCGCAATACGCTGCTCCATCGAACGCCGCCTGCTCCAATTAAACTGGTTCTCAATCAGGTTTTGCGCCAGCGCGCCAACCAGGTAGTAGAGTGTACCGACGCCCATTGCAATCAGGGCGATGGTAAGCAACTGGCCGCGCGTATCGGAAGGGCGCAGGTCGCTGAAGCCAAGGGTTGAAACAATCAGCACCACGGTGTACAGTGCCTGAATTGCCGACCATCCTTCGATCAGCATAAAGCCAACCGTGCCAAACAGCATCACTGCCGCCAGCAGCGCACAGCCCAGGCGCATGCGCGAGTTGCGAAACGCCATAGTCGCAGTCCTTGCGTGAACATCCTTGTTCTTCGGCCTATTGTACATGATCTCGCTGGCTGCAAGGTTGTCAAGCCAGCACCGCTATGCTAGAATATGCCGTTTTGATGCGCCAACGACGTACAATTCTCTTTCTGATTGCACCCTTGATTGTGCTGGTAGCGGGGGCAAGCGGGCTGGCCTGGCTGGCCGGGCGGCGCGAAGCGCAGTGCCTGCCGCTGCCCGTGCTGGGCGGCGAACTGCTGCCAAACGCCAGCCTCGCGCCCGACCCGGCCGCGCCGACGATGGCGGCGCAGTGGGCTTCCCGCACCAGCAGCGGCGTTGAGCTGCAGCACCCCAGCCAGCAGAAGGGCTTTGATCTCGATGGCAACGACCGCGCGCTGCAGCTGATCGGCATTGCAAATTATGTCGAGACGCCGGCCATGGATGTCCAGCCGGGGCGGAGCTACTGCTTCGGCGGCGCGGCGCTCACCGACCAGGCCGACAAAGGCGCGACGCGCGTGCAGCTTC
>LJCR01001262.1 GCA_001399705.1 Kouleothrix aurantiaca | reverse complement strand
GCGCCGCGCCAGCGCCAGGCTATCGGCCATATCGATCTTGGCAATCAGCGCGCGCCCGGCATACGCTTTGGCCAGGCGGGCCAGCCCCGGCTCGATCTGCTGGCAAAGCGCGCTGCCCTTGCGCCAGAACACGAGCAGCGCGGGCGCGCCAGCGCTCAGCACGCGCTCGATGCTCTGCTCGTTGGTATGAATTGGTGTATCTATTGGCATTCGCTGCTCCTTGTTGTTGCTACCATTCATTTTACCAAGGACGCATTAGAATTGCAGCAGCGCAGTATCAGCGTAGTATTAACGTGGGTATTTCTTATTGCTGCCAGCACCAGCGTCAAGGCAGTTTGCTCAGGCCGCACGCAGTACCAGCGTCAAGGCAGTTTGCTCAGGCCGCACGGCCGCAGGGGCTGCGCCGCCCCTGCACCCCGCGCTGGGGCTTGCGCCCCAGACTCCGAATTTTAGGTGTTCAGCATATTCGATGTCTATTTGTCATGCCTCCGTTGTGCTTACTGCTGGCATCCTACGAATAATGCAAATGCCTATATCACGCTTACTTGGCCGCAGCATCTATCATTATGTTGCCTGCATATTGGCACAACGGAGGCATGACAGTACAAATCCACAAAAGCTTACCACGTTCTTTATGGGGTTCGGGGCAAGGCCCCGACGCCGGGGTCGTTAGGGGCGGGCGGCCGCCCCTGACCGCGGAGCGCGAGGGCGCGCAGCCCTCGCTGTATGGGCAGAGCACAAGCGCGCGCAGCCTTCGCTGTACGGGCAGACCTTGTGTCTGCCCCTCACCGCAGAGCACAAGCGCGCGCATCCTTCGCAAGCCACCCCCAAAAATCGCCTATAATCCCAGCATATACAGAACAAAGGAGACCCAATGTCCGGACTCGTGATTGGCATTGGCCTGATCGCAGCGGTGCTGCTGGTATCGGCGCTGGCCTCGGGCCTGATCGAGCGCGCGCCGCTGTCGTTCCCCATGATTTTCCTCGGGCTGGGCCTGCTGCTCGGCGGGAACGGCCTGGGCGTGCTGCATCTGGATGCGCACGACCCGCTGATCGAAACCGTGGCGATCGTCAGCCTGTCGCTGGTGCTGTTTCTCGACGCGGTGAACCTCCAGATCGACGAGCTGCGCAGCGATTGGTACGTGCCGGCGCTCGCGCTCGGCCCGGGCACGCTGCTGATCATCGCGGGCGTGGCGCTGGCTGCCGCGCTGCTGGCCGGCACCACGCCGCTGCAGTCGCTGCTGCTCGGCGCCATCCTGGCCTCGACCGACCCGGTGGTGCTGCGCGATATTGTGCGCGACGAGCGCATCCCGCGATCGGTGCGGCGCGCGCTTGGCATCGAGGCCGGCATGAACGACATTGTGGTGCTGCCGATCGTGCTGATTCTGATCGCGCTGCTGCAGGAGCCGCTCGGCGGCGCGCTGGCGTGGATCATCTTTCTCGCAAAGCTGCTGCTGCTCAGCCCGGCCGTCGGCATGCTGGTGGGCGGCGGCGGCGCGTGGCTGATGGGCAAGGCCGACGAGCGCTGGGGCATGCGGCGGGGGTACCGGGCGCTCTACGGCATTGGCCTGGTGCTGGCGGCCTACGCAGCCGGCCAGATGGTGCAGGGCGATGGCTTTCTGGCGGCGTATTTTGGCGGCCTGGCCGTCACGCTTTTCAACGTCTCGCTGTGCGAGTGCTTTCTGGAGTATGGCGAGGTCACCGCCGAGATGGCGATGCTGCTGGCGTTTGTGCTGTTCGGCGCGGTGCTTTCGACTTTGCTCGTCACGGTGCCGATTTTGCCCGCGCTGGCGCTGGCGGTGATTGTGATCGGCCTGGTGCGCCCGCTTGGCCTCGGGCTGGTGCTGCGCCGCGCCCGCATGAGCAACACCGCGCGCAGTTTCATCGGCTGGTTCGGCCCGCGCGGCCTCAGCTCGCTTCTGCTGGCGCTGCTGGCCGTGCAGGCCGGCGTGGCCGGCGCCGAGTACCTGATGGCGCTCACCGGGGCGGTGGTGCTGGTGTCG
>LJCR01001261.1 GCA_001399705.1 Kouleothrix aurantiaca | reverse complement strand
GACGGAAACGAGGTGAGCACCGTGTACGCAACGCAAACGATCCACAGCGCCAGCACACAAACTGCGCAGCGCCGACACGCATCGCGCACGGCCCCGGGCCGCAGCGCCGCGCCCACCAGCGACGATATCGGCTTCGATCTGTTCCGCCGCGCCATCCTGCTGCGCGACGAGGCGGCCTGGCTGGAAATCAGCCTGCGCTACCGGCCGATGTTTATTTCGTGGGCCGCGCAGGTGAATGCAAAAGGCGCCACCGACGAGCAGTGCGACGATATTGCCGACCGCGCCTTTGCCCGCGCCTGGGCCGCGCTCTCACCCGAGCGCTTCGCCCAGTTCCCAAACCTGCCGGCGCTGCTGGGCTACCTGCGCGCCTGCGTTTCGGCCACCACCATCGACACTGCCCGCTCGCAGGGCGCCCGCGACCGCGCCTACCAGCGCCTCACCGCCGCGCCGATCGGCACACCTGAAGATCTGGTGTGCGAGCAGCTTGAGCGCGCCGAGCTGTGGCAAACCGCGCTCGACGCGGTGGATTGCCCGCAGGAGCGCGTGGTGCTGCTCGACAGCTTTCTGCACGAGCTGCCGCCGCGCGACATTCTGGTTCGCCATCCCGACCTCTTCGACAGCATCCACGCCGTCTATATGGCCAAGCGGCATTTGCTCAACCGCCTTCAGCGCAGCGCCGCACTGCGCGAATACTTCGACGGCGTCGAGGTGTAGCATCCCTGAACAGGAAGCGGGCGTGTGCATCTGGGCTGACGCTGCGGGCGCTGGCAGGTGCCGCGCGCCCTGCACACCTGCGCGACGGAATGCGGCAACTGTTCAATGTTTTTAACTACTACGTGTAATCTTTTAAGGAGGAACTCATCATGGGGAAGAAAGTACGCGTTGCGATCATTGGTGTTGGCAACTGTGCGTCGTCGCTGGTGCAGGGGGTTGAGTTCTACCGCAATGCTCCCGAGTCCGAGCAGGTTCCTGGCCTGATGAACGTGAACCTGGGCGGGTATCATATCAACGACATCGAGTTTTCGGCCGCCTTCGACGTGGTTGACACCAAAGTTGGGCTAGACCTCTCCGAGGCGATTTTCGCTGAGCCGAACAACACGATCAAGTTCGCGGATGTGCCGAACCTGAACGTGCGCGTCGACCGCGGCATGACCCACGACGGCGTCGGCAAGTACCTGAGCACCCGCGTCCGCAAGGCCAAGGGCTCAACCGTCGACATGGTGCGCACGCTGCGCGAAACCGGCACCGACGTGGTCGTGAGCTACCTGCCGGTTGGCTCAGAGATGGCGACCAAGTGGTATGTCGAGCAGATTCTTGAGGCCGGCGTTGGCTTTGTGAACTGCATCCCGGTCTTTATCGCCTCGCAGCCCTACTGGGCCAAGCGCTTTGCCGACAAGGGCCTGCCGATAATTGGCGACGACATCAAGAGCCAGGTTGGCGCGACGATCACGCACCGCTTGCTGGCGAACCTGTTCCGCGAGCGCGGCGTCAAGCTCGACCGCACCTACCAGCTGAATTTCGGCGGCAACATGGACTTCTTCAACATGCTGGAGCGCGAGCGCCTGGAGTCGAAGAAGATCTCGAAGACCGGCGCGGTGACCAGCCAGCTCGACTACCAGCTGCCCGCCGAGGACGTGCACGTCGGCCCGAGCGACTACGTGCCGTGGCTGACCGACCGCAAGTGGGCGTATATTCGCCTGGAAGGCACCACCTTCGGCAACGTGCCGCTGAACGCCGAGCTTAAGCTGGAAGTGTGGGACAGCCCAAACAGCGCGGGCGTGGTGATTGACGCGGTGCGCTGCCTGAAACTGGCGATGGACCGCGGCATTGGCGGCCCGCTGATGGGACCGTCGGCCTACCTGATGAAGACGCCGCCCAAGCAGTACACCGACGACATCGCCCGCCAGATGACGGCGGCCTTCATCCACGGCGAAGCCCCGGCAACCATCGAGGGCCTGGCGCCTAAGGTCGCGGTGGCGAAGAAGTAAGCGCGCAGGTCTGGAG
>LJCR01001260.1 GCA_001399705.1 Kouleothrix aurantiaca | reverse complement strand
ACTACATCCCGCTCGAAGTCTTCCACAACCTGATCGACACCTTTCGCCGCCACCTGCCGACCTGGCACCGCTACTGGCAGGTGCGGCGGCGCGCGCTCGGCTACGACAAGCTACACGTCTACGACATCAAAGCGCCGCTGACTGGCAAAATGCCCAACGTCAGCTTCACGCAGGCGGTCGACTGGATTGGCGCGGGCATGCTGCCGCTGGGCGAAGAATATGTCAGCACGCTGCGCGACGGCGCGACCGAGCAGCGCTGGGTGGATGTGTACCCGAACCAGGGCAAGCGCATGGGCGCGTACTCGCACGGCGTGCCTGGCACGCATCCATTCATCCTCATGAGCTTCACCGACGACATTTTCAGCATGAGCACGCTGGCGCACGAGCTGGGCCACTCCATGCACTCCTACTACTCGTGGCAGAACCAGCCGCTCACCTATGCCGATTACTCGATCTTTGTGGCCGAGGTCGCCTCGAACTTCAACCAGGCGCTGGTGCGCGCGCACCTGCTGGAAACGAACCAGGACCGCGATTTCCAGATCGCCGTGATTGAAGAAGCCATGGCGAACTTCCACCGCTACTTCTTTATTATGCCCACGCTGGCGCGCTTCGAGCTGGAGCTGCACGAGCGTGCCGAGCGCGGCGACGCACTCACCGCCGACAGCATGATCGCGCTGATGGCCGACCTGTTTGCCGAGGGCTATGGCGATGAAGTCGAGTTCGACCGCGACCGCGTCGGCATCACCTGGGCGCAGTTCTCGACGCACCTGTACTCGAACTTCTATGTTTACCAGTACGCCACCGGCATCTCGGCGGCGCACGCACTGGCCGGCGACATTCTGGCCGGCAAGCCCGGCACGGTCGACAACTACCTGGCCTTTCTGAAAACCGGCGGCGCGCTCTACCCGCTCGACGCGCTCAAGCTCGCCGGCGTCGACATGACCACGCCCGCCGCCGTCGAAACGACCTTCGCCACCCTGGCGAGCTACGTCGACCGGCTGGAGCAGCTGCTGGAACAGAAATAGATTCTCGCAAAGCCTCGGAGCGCGGGTGGTTATGCCATCCGCGCTCTTTTTATTTTCGCTATTGACAGTATGACGTAATACTGTTATTATGCTCTCACCTGTTTGATACTACGCTTCAGCCCGACAACCGACCGACGACGCGCTAGTGGTCAATCGTCGGTGGTCGGCCGTCGAAAAGCTGGGCTCGGCCAAAAAGTATCACTTTCTCCCAACTTGCCAACGGAGGCGCGCATGAACCTGCTTGTTCTTGGCGGAACCGTGTTTCTCGGCCGGCACATCGTCGAAGCTGCGCTGGCGCGCGGCCACACCGTCACGCTTTTCAATCGCGGCCAGCACAACGCCGATTTATTTCCCGAGGTCGAAAAGCTGCGCGGCGACCGCGACGGTGGGCTGGATGCCTTGCGCGGGCGGCGCTGGGACGCGGCGATCGACCCTTCAGGCTACCTGCCGCGCCTAGTGCGCGCCTCGGCGGAGCTGCTGGCCGATGCCGTCGATCGCTATTGCTTCATTTCCAGTATCTCGGTGTATGAAAAGCTGCCCGTGCCGGGTATGGACGAAAGCGCGCCCGTCGGTACGCTGGCCGACCCAGGCACCGAAGCGATCACTGGCGAGAGCTATGGCCCGCTCAAGGCGCTGTGCGAGCAGGCGGTCGAAGCGGCGCTGCCGGGCCGCGCGCTGGTCATTCGCCCCGGCCTGATCGTCGGCCCGCACGACCCAACCGACCGCTTCACCTACTGGGTGGTGCGCGTGGCGCGCGGCGGCGAGGTGCTTGCGCCCAGTTCGCCCGCCAGCCCGGTGCAGGTGATCGACGTGCGCGACCTGGCCGAATGGACGATCCAGATGGTCGAAAGCCGGCGGACCGGCACCTTCAATGCTACTGGCCCGGCCGAAGCGCTCACGCTCGGCAGCTTACTCGAAACGTGTCGCACAGTCAGCGCGAACGATGCGCGCTTCACCTGGGTGAGCGAGGAATTCATTGCGC
>LJCR01000126.1 GCA_001399705.1 Kouleothrix aurantiaca | reverse complement strand
GGCGGTGGGCCCGGTGAGGGGCAGCCGGGCCGGCTGTGGGCGTAGTGATTGCGCAGGAGCGATAGCGGCAGGCGCGCTGGCCGGCGCGCTGGGCGCCATCGGCGCCATAGTATCGGTGATGATCGCGTCGTAGAGCGCGCGCGTTTCTTCCAGCGGCGGCACGCCCAGCTCGTCGTCGAGCAGGCGGCGCAGGTGTTCGTAGCGGCGAATGGCTCCGGCGCGGTCGCCCGCAAAAAAGTCGATCCGCATGGCGGCGCGCTGAAGATCTTCCTGCAGCGGGTTCAGCTCGATCGCGCGGGCCAGCGCGTCGCGCGCGGCTGCAAAATCGCGCAGTGCCTCGTAGCGCATCGCCAGCAGGCCGTAGCCGCGCAGCGCCAGCTGAACGCAGCGCTCGCGCAGGCCGAGCAGCCACTGCTCGAACTCTTCGGCGTCGGGCACGCTGAAGCCGGCCAGAAATTCGCCACGGTACAGCGCCATGGCTGCGGCCAGTGGCTCGGTCGCTTCGGCGTTGCCGTTTGTGTTCACAATCTGCTGCTCGAAGCGCCGCAGATCGACCGTCGTATCGGCCGCGAGCGCCAGGCTGTCGTCGGTGGCGATGAGTGCGTCGCCGAGCTGCTTGCGCAGGCCGTAGACGGTGGTGCGCAGCACCTGCTGGGCGGCGGCGCGGTCGTGATCGGGCCAGAGCAGCGCCAGAATCTGGTCGCGCAGCACCGGCGAAGGGTTTGCGGCAAGGTAAAACAATAGCGCGCGGCTTTTGCGGCGCGGGATGCTAAGAATGTGGTTGTTCAGGGTCACCTGGGGTGGCCCAAGCAGTTGAATCGCAAGCATGGCGCGATTATACCAGATTGGGGCGCGGCAGGCAGTGGAGCAAGAAGTGCTACAATACGGCGATGAGACCCGTGCAAAGAGAGGTTTGACGATGACTGACTCGATCTCCGCGCTTGAAGAGCGTTTTCTGCGCTATGTCCGTGTCGACACGCAGAGCGATGAAGAATCGACCGAGGTGCCAAGCACCAGCATTCAGCTTGATCTGCAGCGCATGCTTCAGCAAGAGCTGGCCGCGCTGGGCGCTAGCAATGTGCGCCTGACCGACAAAGGCTTTGTGATTGGCACCATCCCGGCCACGAGCAGCGGCGAGTTTCCGCGTGTGGCGTTTCTGGCGCATGTCGACACCGCGCCAGCCTTCAACGCCACGGGCGTCAAGCCGATTGTGCACCGCGCCTACGATGGCGCGCCGATTGTGCTGCCCGATGACCCCGAGCAGGTGCTGCGCGCCGAGGATAACGCCTACCTGGCCGGCAAAATCGGCGAAGATATTGTGACTGCCAGCGGCACCACGCTGCTGGGCGCCGACGACAAGGCCGGCGTGGCGATCATCATGACCATGGCGGCGCGCCTGCTGGCCCACCCCGAGATCCCGCACGGCGAGATTCCCGTCTGCTTTACGATCGACGAGGAGATCGGCACCGGCATCAACAGCATCGAGCTGGACGAGCTGGATGTCGACTACGCCTACACGCTCGATGGCGCAGAGGTGGGCGAGCTGGTGTACGAAACCTTCTCAGCCGACAAGGCGGTCGTTTCGGTTACGGGCGTCTCGACGCACCCCGGCGATGCATTTGGCAAGCTGGTGAACGCGCTGCATCTGGCCGCCAAGGTCGTCGACATGCTGCCGCAGCACACGCGCACCCCCGAAACCACGCAAGACCGCGAAGGGTTTGTGCATGTCTACCAGCTGCGCGGCACGGCGGCGCAGGCCGAGATCGGCATGATCCTGCGCGATTTCGAGCGCGACAAGCTGGCGAGCCATGGCGAGATGGTGAAAGCAATTTGTGCCGCTATTCAGGCTGGCGAACCGCGCGCGCGCATCACATGCACGATCACGCCGCAGTACCGCAACATGCGCTACTGGCTGGAAGACGACATGCGCCCGGTCGAGGTGGCGAAGGCGGCATATCAGGCAATTGGCATCGAGCCGTTTTCGCCGCCGATCCGCGGCGGCACCGACGGATCCAAGCTCACCGAGCGCGGACTGCTCACGCCCAACCTGTTCACGGGCATGCAAAACATCCACGGCCCGCTGGAGTGGGTGAGCCTGCACGATATGGACAAAGCGGTGGCCGCCTGCGTCGAGATCGCGCGCCGCTGGGCCGAGTAGCCATTTTTCGAGCGGAACGAAAAACCTTTGCGTGTGGCGCACTAGCGCACCTGCGCAAACATACTGCCCCAACAGAAGCGAAGGAACGCCCTTCGCTTCTGTTTTGGCAGAAGCTGGCGCGTATGGTATTCTTGCACGAAACCTGTGCTACCAAGTTCGGGTAAACACTTTCCATTTGTCATTCTGAACGAAGCGCGAGCGGGGTGAAGAAGCTCCTATTGATGGGAGCAAGAGATGCTTCGCGGAGTGTGTCCTGAGCGTAGCCGAAGCGCTCAGCATGGCAATTTTGAATACATCCGTAGTGAGTATAAGCAAGTGGGCTGGCTGCTCGAATGACGATCAGGGGGCTTCTGTGAGCTATATTGTCTGGGCACTGCTGGGCATAGTGATTGCGGTGCTAATCGGGGCTGGCCCGCGCCGGCGTGCGTTCCGCCCGAACGCCAACGCGGCGCTATTCGCGGGGGCGTTTGGCGGCGTTATCGGCGGGGTAATTGGCGACGGCGTGCCGCACGCGCTCGCAGGCGACGTGACGATTGGCAGCGTGGTGGGAGCCATCGCCGGGGCAGTGGTGTTTGCCTGGGCGGTGCGCGACCGCACCTCCGACAGCGAACCATAGCGCAAAAAATCGGGGGCGGTTTCCCACCCCCGAGCTGCATATTCTTCGCTTGTGCCGCGCTTAGTCCTCGAGGTGGTAGGGCACACTCGTGACGATCTTACCCTTGCTGAAAAGGAGCGCGGCTTTGATTAGCAGCGCCGTCTGGTTGTGCAGCAGGTGCTGCCACCACTTCGAAGGGATAAACTCGGGCAGCACAATCGTCAGCACATCGTCGTCGTACTGCGCGTCGATCTCGTCAATAAACTGCATCAGCGGGCGCAGCAGCGAGCGGTAGGGCGACGAAAGCACCGTCAGCGGCACGCCGCTACCCCAGCGCTTCCATTTTTCCTTCAGCTTCGCCGTCACTTCGGCATCCATATCGACATACACAGCAGTGACGTTATCTGGCGCGATCGAAAGCGCATATTGTAGTGCCGGCACCACGCCGCGGTGCACGCCGCTGATGAGCACGACGGCAGTGTGGCGGCGCACTGCGCTTGGCGGCGGCGCGTCGGCCAGCGAAAGCTGCCGCGCCACGGCGGTGTAGTGGTGGTGGATGCTGCGCAGCAGAATGACCATGATCGGGATGAGCATCAGCACCGCCCACGCGCCCTCCAGGAACTTGGTCGAGGCGATCACCACCAGCACCGTGCCCGTCACCAGCGCGCCAATCGAGTTGATAGCTGCGTTGCGCCGCCAGCCAGGGGTTCGCATTTTACGCCAGCGCTGCACCATGCCAAACTGCGAGAGCGTGAACGAAAGAAACACGCCAACCGCATACAGGTGCAGCAGCGACTGCTCACGCGCGCCGAAGGCGATGACCAGGATCGCCGCGAAGATACCAAGCGCCACCACGCCGTTCGAGAACACCAGGCGGTCGCCGCGCTGTGCGAACTGGCGTGGCAGAAAACGATCTTGCGCCAGGAAGTACGAAAGACGCGGAAAGTCGGCGAAGGCAGTATTTGAGGCCAGCACCAGAATGAGCATGGTCGCAACCTGCAAAACATAGTAGAACAGCGAATTGTTGCCGAAAATCATGCGCGCAAGCTGCGAGTTGGCCGTCTCTGGCTCCAGGCTGCCATCGGGAATGATATGGTAAGCGTTCGCCAGCACTGTGGTGCCGAGGAACATGGTGCACAGGATCACCGCCATAATCACGAGCGTGATCGAGGCATTGCGCGACTCAGGCTTCTGAAAGGCTGGCACGCCGTCGGCAATCGCTTCGATGCCGGTAAGCGCGGTGCAGCCCGCCGCGAAAGCGCGCAGCAATAAGAAGAACGATAGCTCTTGAAATTCTTCCGGCACATAAGGAATGGCCGGCACAGGCGCGGCCGGCACGCTGCCGCCGCCCAGCATCAGCTTCACCAGCCCCACGCCGATGAGCGCAAACATGCTTCCAATAAACAGGTAGGTTGGCACGGCAAAGATCCGCCCCGATTCCTTCAGGCCGCGCAGGTTGGCCAGCGTCACCAGGCTGATCAGGCCAATCGCCAGCTCGACGCGATAGGGTTCGAGCACGTGCACCGCCGAGGTGATCGCCGCTACCGCCGCCGACATACTCACCGCCACGGTCAGCACATAGTCGATCAGCAGTGCCGACGCCGCCACCAGCGAGGGCGTCACGCCCAGGTTCTCGCGCGACACAATATAGGTGCCGCCGCCCTGCGGGTAGGCAATGATCGTCTGCCGGTAAGAAAATGCCACCGTGATCAGCAGCAGCGCAATGCCGACTGAGATTGGGGTGGCATAGCCCAGCGCACCACTTTGCGCCGCCATCAGCGCGATCAGAATGGCTTCCGTGGCATACGCGACCGACGAGAGGGCGTCCGAGGAGAAGACGGCCAGCGCAATCCGTTTGGATAATCGCTCGTGCGCAAGCGGCTCGGTGGCGAGCGGCTGGCCAACCATCAGGCGTTTCAGTTCCGCAAGCATGCTTTCCATCTCAAATAGCTAACGAAGGACAGCGCGAATCATAGCACTGATCGCGCGCCGGTACAAGCTTCGGCAAAACACTTCTGCCGAAGCACGGCGTGCGATCAGTGGTGTGTATCCCTGGCAAATATCCAGCGCCTGGTGCCTTACCGCTCGAGATGATAGGGAACGCTAATAACGACGATATTTTTCCGAAAGAGCAGCGCGGCCTTGATCGCAAGCGCTGTCTGGTTATGCAGCAGGTGCTGCCACCACTTCGACGGAATGAATTCCGGCAGAATGACGGAAAGCACATCGTCGTCATATTCCGCATCAACCTCGTCAATATAGCGCATGATCGGACGCACCAGGCTCCGGTAGGGTGACTCGAGGATTTTGAGAGGAATGCCGCTGCCCCACTGCTCCCATTTCGTCTTGAGGCGGTTGGTTTGCTCGGCATCAAGATCGACAAACAGGGCTGTGGTGTTGTCGGGCGCAAGCGAGCGCGCAAATTCCAGCGCCGGGATGACGCCGCGGTGCACGCCCGAAACCAGCACCAGTGTGGTGTGGCGGCGTACGGCCTGCACGCGCCCCAGCTTCTCCAGCGAAAGCTGGCGCGCCACATCTTTGTAGTGGCGGTGGATGGCGCGGAAAATCAGCACCAGAATGGGCGTGAGCAACAGCACTGCCCACGCGCCCTGGCTGAACTTGGTGATCACAATCACGCTGAGGACAATCGCCGTCATGATCGCGCCAAGCCCATTGATCAGCACGCTGGTCTTCCAGCCCGGCTCGCGGGTACGCCGCCAGTGCAGCACCATGCCGAACTGCGAGAGCGTGAACGAGATAAACACGCCAATCGCGTACAGCGGCAGCATGGCCTGCTCGCGCGCGTTGAAGGCAATCACCAGCAGCGCGGCAAACACGCCCAGCGCCAGGATGCCGTTTGAGAAGACCAGGCGATCGCCGCGGCTGGAAAACTGGCGCGGCAGAAAGCGGTCGCGCGACAGCAGCGACGCCAGGCGCGGGAAGTCGGCGTAGCTGGTATTGGCCGCCAGCACCAGGATCAGCGCCGTGGCGACCTGGATGATAAAGAACAGCGGGCCAGTGCCAACAATCTGGGTGGCGATCTGCGCGATGACGCTTTGGTCTTCGCGCGGCACCGCGCCGTAAAAATGTGCCAGCACGCTAATGCCAAGGAACATACAGCCCAGCGTCACGATCATCCACAGCAGCGTTTTCGATGCGTTCTTCGATTCGGGCTGCTGAAAGGCCGGCACGCCGTTCGAGATCGCTTCCACGCCGGTCAGCGCGGTACAGCCGGCCGCAAATGCGCGCAGCAGCAGGAACACGCCCAGCGGCTCAGCCTGCCTGGCGGTTTGTTCCAGTGCCGGGGCAGCAACCACCCACCCGCCAAGCGAAACACGGAACAGCCCAAACACGATCATGCTGACCATGCTGATGATGAAAATATAGGTTGGCACAGAAAAGATCGCGCCGCTTTCCTTTACGCCGCGCAGGTTGATAATCGTGATCAGCGCGATACACACCAGCGCGATTTCAACACGATAGTCGCCGAGCGTCGGGTAGCCCCACGCCGCAGCGAGTGATGTGATCGCAAACACACCCGACGAGATCGAGACCGCGACCGTCAGGACATAGTCGATCAGCAGCGAGGCGGCAGCGATCAATCCGGGGATCTCGCCAAGATTTTCGTGCGCAACAATATAGGCACCGCCGCCATTCGGGTAGGCGTGGATCGTCTGCCGGTACGAAAAACCGACGATCAGCAGCAGCACAACAATCGCTATCGAGAGCGGAATAACCAGGGGCAGCGCTGCCGGCCCAGCCAGCACAAGCACAAATAGGATCGCTTCGCTGGCATACGCCACCGACGACAGCGCATCGGATGAAAACACGGCGAGCGCGATGCGTTTGCTCAGGCGCTGGTTGTGC
>LJCR01001259.1 GCA_001399705.1 Kouleothrix aurantiaca | reverse complement strand
CGTGCCGCGAGCGAGCAGATTGGTCAGGGTCGAGCGATCGGTGTCGCTCAGCGTAATGTGCTGTTTGTTCATGGTCTGAGTCTACCAGACCTTCACGGAAGTGTCGAATAACTTATTTTCCAGAGTACTTAGTTCTCGGTTCTATTTTCGTGTTAGAGACACAGAGGCACGGAGATTTTCGGGAAACAAACGACAACGAGAAATTGAACCGCGAAGCGCGCGAAGGTTTGTAGGCTCGCGTGGTGCGGGCTGGAATGTTGCAAGTCAGTGCAAACCCGCCGCGACCAAAAGCGCGCAGCTCGCTTGCAGGCGCACGGCTTCCTTTGCTCCGATTTCATTGATAAGAGAACGGGCGAGATTCTGGCTCACCCGTTCTCCCTTCCCACGAACTACTTCCCGTCGACGAGCGCGCGCACCTTCACCGGCAGCCCGAAGATCTTGATAAAGCCCTCGGCATCCTTCTGGTTGTACGTCTCGCCCATGGTAAAGCTGGCGATGTCGGGGTTGTAGAGGCTCGCGGCGGCCTTGCGCCCGACCAGCATGGCGTTGCCTTTGTAGAGCTTCAGGCGCACCTCGCCGGTGACGTTCTGCTGGGTGCTGGTGAAGAAGGCTTGCAGCGCCTCGCGCAGCGGCGTGTACCACAGGCCGTTGTAGATCAGCTCGGCATAGCGGTGCGCGACCACATCCTTATAGTGCATAGTCTCGCGGTCGAGCGTAAGCTGCTCGAGGCCCTGGTGCGCGGTGCGCAGAATCGTGCCGCCGGGCGTCTCATACACGCCGTGGCTCTTCATGCCCACCAGGCGGTTCTCCACCAGGTCGATGCGGCCAATGCCGTGCTTGGCGCCCAGCTCGTTCAGCGCGTTCAGCAGCGCCACCGGCCCAAGCCGCTCGCGATTCACGCTCACCGGCACGCCCTGCTCGAAGCCGACCTCGACATACTCAGGTTTGTCGGGCGCGTTCTCAGGCGAGACCGACAGCGTGTACATGTCTTCCTCGGGCTCGTTCCAGGGGTCTTCCAGCACGCCGCCCTCGTGCGAAATGTGCCAGATGTTGCGGTCGCGGCTGTAGATCGACTTCAGCGTGGCGGTGACGGGCACATTGTGCTCGGCGGCGTAGTCGAGCGCGTCCTCGCGTGAGCGGATGTTCCACTCGCGCCACGGCACAATCGCCTGCATGTGCGGCGCAAAAGCCATGTAGGTCACCTCGAAGCGCACCTGGTCGTTGCCCTTGCCGGTGCAGCCGTGGGCCAGCGCGTCGGCGCCTTCCTGCAGCGCGATCTCGGCCTGGCGCTTGGCGATCAGCGGGCGCGCAACCGAGGTGCCGAGCAGGTACAGGCGCTCGTAGATCGCGCCGCTCTGGAGCATGGGGAAGAGGAAATCGCGCACGAACTCTTCGCGCAGGTCTTCGACATAGCACTTGGATGCGCCGCTGGCCTTGGCCTTCTCCTCCAGTCCGGTCAGCTCGTCGGCCTGGCCGAGGTTGGCGCAGTAGCAGATCACCTCGGGGTTGCCATAGTTTTGCTTGAGCCACGGCACGATGATGCTGGTGTCCAGGCCGCCCGAGTAGGCGAGCACGACTTTGTTGGCTTTTTTCATTGCTGTGTTCCTGTTTCTTTGCTGGTGCGGCCCTGTGCGGGCGGCATTGGTGACTTTTGTTTTTGCCCTGCGCGGGCGGCGATTTGCCCTGCGCGGGCGGCGATGCGTTATTAAACGGCTTCTCGTTTTGAGCGTGGCTTGCTCGGGCCGCAGGGCCGCCGGGGCTCCCGCCCCAGCACCCCGGCCAGGGGCATCGCCCCTGGACCCCAAAAGAGCGTGTTTCTTGTTTCAGCGTTTGGTGCGCATGCCTCCGTTGTGCCGAAAAGCTGGCAACTACCGATGCGGGTTCTACCTGTTTCGTGTTTGTTTCAACGCATGAGCAAAATTATCTGTCCGCAGCTGCCGATGCGGGTTGTACTGGTTTCCCTTTTGCCGCAAAGCATGACAACGAGCTAATCGCTTGATCCCGGCTCTC
>LJCR01001258.1 GCA_001399705.1 Kouleothrix aurantiaca | reverse complement strand
GTTGTAGGGCGCATTCTCGCCGGTCAGCCGCTCGTACATCGTTGAGCGAATGTGTTCGCGCAGGTTTTCGCCCGGCCAGCTTTGCCCGCCAAACGAGTAGGTATCGTGGGCGTGAAGCGTCCAGAAGTGCACCAGCTCAAGCGTCAGCTCGTCGTGGTTTTGCAGCGCGTGGATGAGCGACGCCGGGTCGATATTGTACTCGTGCACGGTGCGCAGCATCATGCGCAGAAATTCGGTGTTGCCCGTAACCAGCGCGTGGTGATAGGCCGGGCGGTTGATGAAGTCGTAGGACAGATCGGCACCGCCGTGCGACATGGACGCAATGTCGTCGACCGTCAGGTTCAGCTCCTGAAAGGAGAAGCCGCCAGCTTTGCGCACCATGCCGCCGATCAGGCGGTTGCCAACCAGCGAGAGCGGGTGGCCTTCCGACCAGGCCGGCCCCTGCAGCCGCCGCTCGACGCCAAGAAAGCCGTTGGCATCCAGACGCAGAATTCTGGCCCCCAGCGCGTCGAGTGAGTGGAGCGCGTCGCCAATGATCATGCGCTGCGCGGCAAAGGTCGGGTCGAGCCAGTTGAGCGAGGGCTGCCCTTCCTTGAAGTAGTGCAGGTAAACCCAGCGCCGCGCCACGCCATCCACGCCCACGATCACGTCGGTGGCGCTCCAGTCGGTTTCTTTCACGCCCGGCTCGAAGAAAATTACGCGCCGCAGCTGCCCGACGATATATCCCTTGTCGCGCAGCTGATCGACAATCGCCGGCGAAAGGTTGACTGCCTCGCGGCCCTCGGGGACTTCCGGCAGCAGCGGCCAGTCTTCTTCCGCGATTTCGATCATGTGGTACAGGCCAGGGTAATCGCCATGGTACATCGTCGCCAGGCGGAAGTCTGCGCCCTTGCCGGTGTGCGCGGGCACAATATCGTCGATGACCACGGCGTTGCGCGCGGCGGCCGCCCGGCTCATGGCGATGAAATCTTCTTCGGTGCCAAAGGCCGGGTCGATCGCAAAGCTGATGCGGTCGAAGTTGCCGTCGATGGTGTGTGTGTAGTCGCGGCCCTGGATGCCGCCGGCCCGCTTCATAGGGCCGGTATGCACGCCCTGGATGCCAATCGCCGAGAGAGCACTCCAGAGCTTGGAGTCGCCCAGTGTTTGCAGCACCGACTCGCCCGGGCGCGTGATGATCGCGGCGGGGTAGGCGGTAAACCAGACCGAGGCCAGCGCCGAGGCGGCGCGCGGTCGCGTTTCGGCATAGGGCTGCTGCCACATGCGGGCCTGCCCGGCATAGCGAACCGAGAAATGTTTGGCGTTATGGAGCATTGATTGCTCGACAAGCCAGTTGACGTATTCAGGATCGGGTTGAGTCATGTTGCACCATTGTATAGAACTGAGAACCGAGAACCAAAAACCGGGAACCACAGAAGCGCAGAACCACAGGACCACAGAACCACGGAACCACAGAAGCGCAGAACCGCAGAACTACGGAACTGAGACCGAGAACCGAGAACCCCAGAACCGTAGAACTGCAGAACAAAGAAGCGCGAATCGAGAGCCGAGAACCAAGAAATGAGAACCAACTCCCATCCCCCATCCTCTATCCTCCATCCCCTGCTCTGCGCTAGCCGCTTTGCCGCGCCGCCCACGCCTGCGTGATCCGGTCGAGCATAATCGCCAGCAGCACAATCGCCAGGCCCGCCTCGATGCCGCGCCCGGTCTGGTTGCGCGCCAGGCCCGTCACTGCTTCCAGGCCCAGGCCTTCGCCGCCCACCAGCCCGGCGATGATCACCATCGCCAGCACCATCATGATCATCTGGTTCACGCCCGCCATGATCGAGGGGCGGGCCAGCGGGAGCTGCGCCTTGAAGATCGTCTGGCGCCGGGTCGAGCCAAATGCGCGCGCCGCCTCGACCACTTCGGCCGGCACGTGACGAATGCCCAGCTCGGTGAGCTTGATGCCCGGCGGTATGGCGTAGAGCGCCGCGGCGATCAGGCCCGGCACGCGCCCGACGTTGAACAGCAT
>LJCR01001255.1 GCA_001399705.1 Kouleothrix aurantiaca | reverse complement strand
TCGCCCGGCTGCCACTGCAGATGCCCGGCGGCGATCAATGCTTCGTAGGCGGTTTCCTTATGGCTGTTGCGTGTGGCGAAGTAGGCTTCAGGGGTTTTCGAGAGGCGCACCCGTGTGGCCAGCTCGGCGGCGGGCAGATCGCGCGCGCGAATCGCGTGGGCCACCTGCTCGTAGCTGGCGCGCAGCCCGGCGACATCGCCCAGCAGCGCGCAGCGCAGCGCCACGCTTCCGTTCGCCGGGCATTCATATTTTGGAGCAGAGAGAGGCGCGGCCATGAGCCACCTGAACGATCACGCTAGCACGCGGCGCCCCTTCGCGCCTGCCCGCTCGTTCAGTGCTGAACGCCGTGCCATGAATGGCAGCGCCGCACCGCTACGCGGCCGATTCCTGTTTCTCACCCCTGGTTCCAGCTCATACTGTGTTTCACGCCACGACGCGCACGCCCCCACAGGCGGGCTTTGCGATGCCCTGCGCGCGCCGGCCGTACCGTTTTTGTGTTGCGCAGCGCACTGCGCCTAGCCGAGGAGCGACCCCTACGATGGCACAAACACTTGCGGAACAGATCCTCTCGAACGCCGCCGGCCGCCCGGTGCAGGCTGGCGAAAATGTGGTGGTGAATGTCGACATGGCGATGATGCACGACAGCATTTCGCCCAGCATCATCAAGGTGCTGCACGGCGAGCTGGGCGCCGAGCGCGTGTGGGATCCCGAGCGCATTGCGGTGGTGGTCGACCATGTTGCGCCGGCCGCGACCATCCAGAACGCCGAGCACCAGGCCAACCTGCGGCGCTGGGTGCGCGAGCAGGGCATCAGCCACCTCTACGACGTCGGGCGCGGCATTTCGCACCCGGTGCTGGTGGAAGAAAACATGGCGCGGCCGGGCATGCTGATCATCGGCAGCGACTCGCACTCGACCGGCTATGGCAGCGTGGGCGCGTTTGGCACTGGCATGGGCACCACCGACATGGCGCTGGCGCTGGCGACCGGCCAAACATGGCTGCGCGTGCCCGAAACGGTGCGCGTGCAGGCGCGGGGCCGTTTCCAGCCCGGCGTCAGCGCGAAAGACCTGGGCCTGCGCGTGGCGCGCGAGATCCAGACCGCGCTGCTGCCGGGAAAGGTACCAAACCTGCCGGGCTGGGATCTGGCGGCCGACTGGCGCTCGGCGCGGCTGGTGGGCGGCGATTTCTACGATTTCTGGCGGCTGACGCGCAACCCCGAAGACAGCGAGGCCGCGTCGGTCGCGCTCAATTCGCAGCCGCTGGGCTTTGTGGTGGCCGACGTGAGCGATAAGGGCATTCCCGCCGCCATGTTTATGACGCTCTCGCGCAGCCTGGTGCGCGCCGCCGCGCTCGACGGCTCGTCGCCCAGTGTGGCGCTGGCACGCGCGAACCGCTGGATCACGCGCGACAGCGAGTCGGCAATGTTTGTGACGCTGTTCTATGGCGTGGTACAGCCAAATACTGGTGTGCTGCGCTTTTCCTGCGCCGGCCACAACCCGCCGCTGCTGTTTCGCGCCGCCGACGGCACGGTGAGCGAGCTGACGACGCCGGGCATGGCGCTGGGCGTGCTGGAAGAAGCGCCGCTGAGCGAGGCCGAAGCCGAGATCGCGGCCGGCGACGTGCTGGTGTGCTACACCGACGGCCTGACCGAGGCGATCAATGGCGAGGAAGAGGCGTTTGGCGTGCCGCGACTGCGCGAGGTGATTGCCGAGCATCATGCTGATACGGCGGCCGAGCTGGTGGGCGCGATCAACGCGGCACTGCGCCACTTCAGCCAGCGCCCGCCCTTCGACGACCTGACGCTGGTGGTGCTGAAGCGCTTGCCCTAAGCCGGGTTGCAAGTTTGCAAGTTGGAAGGTTGCAGGTTGCGCAACGACCGACGATGGGAATTTACCACAGAGATATTACGTTGAAGAACGGGTCGGGCCAAGGACTTTGTTTGGATCAAAGGGCGTTTTATGCTTGAGTACACCATAGACCACGTGCAACAACTTGCGCATCACCGCACCGATGA
>LJCR01001257.1 GCA_001399705.1 Kouleothrix aurantiaca | reverse complement strand
GTGCGGAAGCGGGGTCTTGGCATATATCTTTCTGGGGAAGGAGCCGTCCAACCTCGGGCAAAGCAGCCATGGGAGGAGCACATGGGCCAGCAAGTCGTCAACGTGAAACAGCCTACGATTGCGCGCAGGCGCATGTTTGAGGCGCCGCAAAGCGCCGAGGGGCGCCGGCGCGAGCGCCTGGGTTGGATCTTGACTGCGCCGACGATTATCATCATCTGCATCGTGGCGTTGTATCCGGTCGTGCGGACATTTCTGCTCAGTTTCACGAATGCGCGCCTCAGCACTACGCGCGCAGTCAGCTTTGTCGGCATTTCGAATTACACCGACTTGCTCACCGACCGCATATTCCTGCAAGCAACCTGGAACACCGGAGTCTTCACGGTGTTTTCGGTGTTTTTTGAAACGATCCTTGGCCTGATCATTGCGTTGACGATCCACTCGAATTTCAAGGGCCGCGGCGTGGTGCGTACCGCAATGCTGATCCCCTGGGCTATTCCTACCGTCGTTTCGGCGCGTATGTGGGCCTGGATGTACAACGACGTGTTTGGCGTGATCAACGACCTGCTGGTCACACGGCTCGGCCTTCTCGATCGCAAGCTCGCCTGGGTCGCCGACCCGGTGCTGACGCTGCCTTCGCTGATCGCGATTGACGTGTGGAAAACCACGCCATTTATGGCGCTGCTGCTGCTGGCCGGCTTGCAGGTCATTCCTGACGATATCTACGAGGCCGCCGACATCGACGGCGCATCGCGGTGGCAGCAGTTCTGGACGATGACGCTGCCGCTGCTGCGACCGGCGCTGATGGTCGCGCTGATCTTCCGCACACTCGACGCATTCCGGGTTTTCGACCTGCCGTTTGTGGTCAAGGGCACCGCGCCCGAGTCGATAACGCTCTCGATCCTCGCCCGCCAAACGATGATCGACCTGGCACGCCTCGGCCAGGGCGCGACGATCGCGGTTGTCATTTTCGTCTTCCTGATGATCATTGTCGGTGTCTACACGCGCCTGATACAAGTGGAGGATTAAGATGGCAGCAGTTCCTATGACTCAAGCGTCGTACAAGCGCCGCAAGCGGAATGAAACGATCGGCCGGGTAGCATTCTGGATATTGATCGTGCTCATTCTGCTGTACACGCTGTTTCCATTTTACTGGGCGATCGTCTCGTCGCTGAAGCCTTCCACCGAGCTGTTCGATACGCCAGTTGCCTACTGGCCAAAGAACCCAACGCTGCAGAACTACCGCGACGTATTCGCAAACCCGGTGTTTCCGCTGGCGCTGCGCAACTCGGTGATTGTAACCGTTGCCACCGTGGTGCTGGCGCTGATCCTTGGCTCGCTCGGCGCGTATGCGCTCGGCCGGCTGCGCTTCCGCGGCCGCACCGTTATCCTGTATACCATCCTGGGCATGACCACGTTCCCCCAGATCGCGATCCTGGGCTCGCTGTACCAGATGATCGTTGGCGCGGGGCTGTACAACCGCCTCGGGGCGCTGATCTTTTCGTACACCGTGTTCACCTTGCCATTTACTGTGTGGGTGCTGACGAGCTTCTTCCGCGCGCTGCCGGGCGAGCTGGAAGAGGCCGCGTTTGTAGATGGGGCCACGCCGCTGCAAACGTTCCGCATGGTGCTGCTGCCGCTGGCCGCACCCGCAATGGTCACAACAGGGCTGCTGGCGTTTATCAACGCCTGGAACGAGTTCCTGTTTGCGCTGACCTTTACCCAGGATTACGGCGACCCAGCACACTTCTTCAACCTCAGCAGCGGCGCGCGTACCGCTATTGTGGCGGTTGCGACCTTCCAGGGCAAGACGCAGTTCGAGCTGCCGTGGGGCAGCATCATGGCCGCCTCAGTGACGCTGACCATTCCGCTGGTTATTCTGGTGCTGGTGTTCCAGCGGCGCATCATGGCTGGCCTGACGGCGGGCGCAGTTAAGGGGTAGGAATACGCCTGGCCGGTGCCCGGCCGCACGCCAGGAACTGGTGGCTCGATGCGAGTTGTTTCGAAGTTGGTGTT
>LJCR01001256.1 GCA_001399705.1 Kouleothrix aurantiaca | reverse complement strand
CGAGAGAATGCTGCCGTCGGGCATGACGCTGATGTTGAGGTCGCCGCCCGCGACGGGGATGCCATTGGCGCGCTGGCGCAGGTAGATGTGCGTGACGCCATTGTGCTGGCTGGTGTAGCGGGCGGTCACGCTGAAATCGCGCAGGTCGTCGGCTTCCAGCCCATAGGCGGTGGCGTGGCTGCGCAAGAATCCCAGCGCTACGTCGAGCGCGTCGCCGGGGGTCGCAGGGCTGAGAAAGCCGCCGGGCGCGGGTGGATTGTGAGCCGGGCGCGCAGCTGCGGGGAAGGCTGGCAGCAAGGCAAGCAGCAAGGCGCAGAAGCGCGCCAAGCGCCCAAGACGTTGGGCGGAAGGGGCATGCGGCAAACCGAGTCGCATTGTGAGTCCTTTATTTTCTTACAGAAGCGCCAGCCGGATCATCGGGCAGGCGCGCACAAGGGACAATACTTTCACAATACGAGAGCGGCGCACGCCCTTGAAGATACATTTGGTAGCAAAAATGCAGCAAATTGCCAGCAGGCGCGGCGGTGGGGAGGATGCCGCCGCGCCAGGGAGTGGGACGTTAGCCGCGCGCCAGCGCAGCGTGCGCTTCGTGCAAAATACGCTCGGTCTGCTCCCAGCCGATGCAGCCGTCGGTGAGCGACACGCCATAGCGCAGCGCCGAATGGTCGGCGGTGAGCTGCTGCTTGCCCTCGAATATGTTGCTTTCGACCATCAGCCCAACGATTGGTTCGTGCTGGCCGACCACCTGGGCAAGCACATTGTTCCACACGCCTTCCTGCAGGCGGTAGTCGCTGCCGGTGTTGGCGTGGCTGCAGTCGATCATCACGGCGGGGCGCAGGTTGGCCTTCTGCATCAGGTCGGCGGCCTCGGCCACGTAGCTGGCGCTGTAGTTCGGGCCGCCGCGCCCGCCGCGCAGGATCACAAACGCGTCGGGGTTGCCGGTTGTTTTCACCACCGCGCTGTGGCCCTGCTCGTCGATGCCCAGAAAGCTGTGCGACCCGGCCGCCGTCAGGCAGCCATTCACCGCCACCTGGATGCCGCCGTCGGTGCCGTTCTTGAAGCCCACCGGCATCGACACGCCACTGGCCAGCGCGCGGTGCGTCTGCGCCTCGGTGGTGCGCGCGCCAATCGTCGCCAGGCTGATCTGGTCGTCGAGATACTGCGGGCTGATCGGGTCGAGCATTTCGGTGGCGACGGGCAGGCCCAGCGCGTTCATGTCGATCAGCAGGCGGCGGGCGACTTTCAGGCCCGCGCTCATGTCGAACGAGCCGTCGAGGTAGGGATCGTTGATCAGGCCGCGCCAGCCAACCGTGGTGCGCGGCTTTTCGAGGTAGGCGCGCATGAGGATGAACAGGCGATCGTCGACTTCGCCAGCCAGTGTGCGCAGGCGGCGGGCGTAGTCCATCGCGGCCTCGGTGTCGTGGATCGAGCACGGGCCGATCACCACCATCAGGCGCTGATCTTCGCCGCGCAGAATACGCCGGATCGTGGCACGCGCGCCCGCGACGGTGCGCGCGGCGGCTTCGGGCATGGGCAGCTGGGTTTTCAGCTCGTACGGGGAAAGAAGCGGAGTAAGTTCCCGGACGTGTAGGTTGTCGAGCTGGTCCGGGTGATGCGCCGTGGTTGTCATGGGTCCTGCACTGCCTCGTGGACTGAGCTCCGCGCCGCGTGGGGCGGAAACCGCGTCATGAAGATGAATACGCATGTGTGCGGGCACGAACCGGGCCAGCAGCGCGCAGCACGCGCCCTTCCGGCGTCGCAGCACTGCGCACAGGTGCGTATTATACCCCAGGAAACGCAACGAGCCGCCGCGCTGCTCTTGCCCTAACAGCGCGGCGGCCCGCCAGGAGGAACCGTGAACACGCGGCCCTACGCCCGGCCCGAGCTTGCGCTCTCCAGCCCGGGCCCGTATTGAGCCGCACACAGAGTATATCCCGAAAGCATGTCTCTGCGCGTGAACACACCGCTACGCGCAATAACGGTTGTGCAACCGAAGGGCGGAGAACTGAGAAC
>LJCR01001253.1 GCA_001399705.1 Kouleothrix aurantiaca | reverse complement strand
CCAAAGGCGGCGTGCACAGCCATAGCATTGTGAATTGCGGAGGGCGTCAGGATCTGGCGGGTGGTGATCTTGCGCTCGTGCAGGCGCAGCAGCGCCCGGCCCGAGGCGCGCGCCAGCTCGAGCCAGATCGGCTGGCCCGAGGGCGCGAGCGCCGAGTGCGGCAGCGCGAGACCCAGCGCCTCGGCCACTACTTGCGAGGTCGCGGCGGTGCCAAGGAACTGGCAGCCGCCACCGGGCGATGCGCAGGCGCGGCAGCCCAGCTCGGCGGCTTCTTTCAGCGTAATTTCGCCATGCGAGAAGCGCGCGCCAATCGTCTGGATTTTGCCGGCATCCTCGCCGTGCTCGGGCGGCAGCGTGACGCCACCGGGCACAAGGACCGTCGGCAGGTCGGGCGTGCCGGCCAGCGCCATCATCATCGCGGGCAGGCCCTTGTCGCAGGTGGCGATGCCCAGCACGGCGTGGCGCGTCGGCAGCGAGCGGATCAGGCGGCGGAAGACCATGGCGGCGTCGTTGCGGTAGGGCAGGCTGTCGAGCATGCCGGGCGTGCCCTGCGTGCGCCCATCGCACGGGTCGGTGACATAGCCGGCAAAGGGCATGGCGCCCTGCGCGCGCACTTCATTCGCGGCGGCCTGCATCAGCAAGCCAACTTCCCAGTGGCCGGTGTGGTAGCCGAGCGCGATTGGCGTACCGTCGGGCGCGCGAATGCCGCCCTGCGTGCTGAGGATCAGCACCTGGGGTCGGTTCAGCTCGGCCGGGTCCCAGCCCATGCCGGCGTTCTGCGACCAGCCAAACAGGTCGCCGCTGGGCGAGTCGCGCAGCAGGTCTTCGGTCAGTGGCAGCGCGCCCTGCGGGCCGGGGGCGCTGCTGGGCGGGGCGTCATTATCGAAATACAGGTCGTCGAGCGGGGTGGGCATACGAGGCTCCTTCCTGGCACGCCGGCGCAGAGCGGCGGGTGGCGTGCCTACGCGGCGCGGAACTGGCGGCGCTGCAGTATAGCACACCGCTGGTGCGGAGGCTAGGCGCCCTCACGCTCCGCGGCAAAGGCATTTCGCTGTGCAAGCTCTCGCGGCCGACGAGCGGCTGATCGGGGTTGGGGTATGGCGCGCTGAATGGTGCGGGCGGACGCCGTAAGGCGCGCTCTTCCGCTGTCTCTTCGTCGTTGATCTGATTATCGATCTCGACGCCGGCGGCGCGAAGCTCGGACTTGAGCTGGGCGATAGCAACGCGGGCATCGTCGATGCCGTGGTAGATGCCTGGTGATGTATTGTTCGCGCCGAGATTGGCGAGCTGGCGCAGGTAGATTGCGAGCGTGCGGCGGTGCGCGGCAAGTTGTTCGAGCAGGGCGTCAGTCATTGGCTTTTTCTCTTGGGCGGACACCCTTCGACAGGCTCAGGGCAGGCTCCGGTCGGACAGGACAGGGCTTTGTTGGCCGACACCCTTCGACACGCTCAGGGCTGGCTCCGGTCGGCCCGGATAGGACACGTAGATTTGCCCGATCTCCTGGGGCTAGCGCTGGATAAGAAGCTGCCGGCCGCCGAGGCTGTGCAATGCCTGTAGAATGGGCTGGTATTCAGCTGGTTCTGGCGTGCGCAGAACACTATATTCGTCGTCAGCATGCTATAATGCAGCGCATCAGCCGGGGCTGTTGCTCCGCCAGGAGGCGCTATGACTACCGCTAATGCACCAACTCTTGACCAGGCGCTGGCGTTGGCTCGTCGCTTATCTTTACGTGACCGGGCGCGGCTGATTGCCCAGATCGCCGAAGAATTGGCCGAGGCGGCACCAACGGCTGCCGCGCCGGCCGAGTTTGCGCTGCCTGTGCTGACCGGTGGCACCTGGGCAGACGACCTGCCGCTGAGCCGGAAGGATCTTTACGGCGATGACGAGCGCTGCTGACCCGCTCTTCGTGGACACGAATGTCCTGGTGTATGCAAGCTGGGCCGCCGCGCCACTGCACGCGCAGGCCCGCAGCGTGCTTGCGACCCATCGCAGCACCGGCGCACCCCTGTACATC
>LJCR01001254.1 GCA_001399705.1 Kouleothrix aurantiaca | reverse complement strand
TCGACTCGGCGCGGAAGGCCAGCGGGTCGAGAAAGGCGTCGTCGATGCGGCGGTAGATCACATCGACGGGCTGCATGCCGCGAATAGTGCGCATGTAGATGCGGTTTTCGTAGGCGATCAGGTCGCGCCCTTCCACCAGCTCGATACCCATCTGGCGGGCCAGAAAGGAGTGCTCGAAGTAGGCCGAGTTGTAGATGCCGGGCGTGAGCAGCACGACGGTGGGCTGATCGGCGCTGCGCGGGGCCACGTCGCGCAGGGTTTCGAGCAGCGCCTGCGGGTAGTGCTCCACCGGCAGCACGCTCGAGCGCTCGAACAGGCGCGGGAAGGCGCGCTTCATGGCGGCGCGGTTTTCGAGCACATACGACACGCCCGAGGGGCTGCGGCCGTTGTCTTCCAGCACCAGGTAGCGCCCCTGCTCGTCGCGCACCAGGTCGGTGCCGGTGATGTGGATGTACACGCCGCCGGGCGGGTCGACGCCGACCATGAGCGGGTTGAAGCCCTGCGAGCCAAGCACCAGGTCGGCCGGCACGATGCCCTCGCGCAGAATCTTCTGCTCGTGGTAAACATCGTAGATAAACATATTCATCGCCGTGACGCGCTGGCGCAGGCCCATGTCGAGGAATTGCCACTCGCCCTGGGGGATAATGCGCGGCACCAGGTCGAAGGGGAAAATGCGCTCGATGCCTTCCTGCGCGCTGTAGACGGTGAAGGTAATGCCCTGGTAGAGAAAGGAGATGTCGGCAAGGCGGATGCGCTCGTCGAAGTCGGCGCGCGAAAGCTCGCTCAGGCGGCGAAACAGGCGCTCGTAGTGCGGGTGGGGCTGGCCTTCGGCGGTGAACATTTCGTCGAAGAAGCCGTCGAGCGCGTAGCCATCGAATAGATTGCCCATGCAGCCGCCTCTGCTTGTAAGCGTGCGAATTACAGTAGCAGCAGGCGCCGTTGCCTTGGTTCAGCACCGGGGGAAGTAACGTAGGCGCGATTATACTCGAACTCGCGCGGCGTGACAAGAACCGCAGAACAGATAGCCGAAGAACTGAGAAATGGGAACCAAGCAGTCGGCAGTTGGCAGTTGGCAGTGATCTGCACCTGCACTAGGGTTTAGGATCTGGGGTTTTGGGGTTGAGTCTACACCAGGCAACATTCAAACCCGCAACCTGCCAACCTGTAGCCTGTAAACCTTCTAACCTGCAATTGCGCGCTTTGCGGTGAAATCGCTATGCGCGCGCGGCAGCCGGCTGGAGCAGGCGGCGGATCTTGCTCAGCAGCCGGGGAAATTCAATCGGCTTGGTTTCGTAGTCGTCGCAGCCGGCTGCAAAGCAGCGCTCGCGATCTTCGGTGAGCGCGTAGGCGGTGAGCGCAATCACCGGGATGTGCTGCGTTTCGGGGAGGCGCTTGATTGTGCTCGTGGCATCCCAGCCGTTCATAATCGGCAAGCCCATGTCCATCAGGATCAAGGCTGGCTGCGCCTGCTGGGCGACTTCCACCGCGCGGGCGCCGTTCTCGGCCATGACTGCGCGGTAGCCGGCGATTTTCAGCATGCGCTCGATCATATCCCGAATGACCGACTCGTCTTCGACGATCAGAATTGTTTGCACAGCGTGGTCCTATCGTATGAAATTAATGATATAGATGTGTTGTGACGCTCTTCGGGCGGAAAAGCTACGTATACACCGTGTGCGCGCTGATTTAGAGACGGCTGCCGGCGCGGGCGACGACGAACTTCAGGTAGCGTCCTTCGGGAAAAGCCGCTGGCACCGGGTGATCGAGCGGCTGCCCGGCCTCGTGAATGATCTGGCACGGGCGCTCGGCCTGGGCAGCAGCGGCGGCGAGCATGTCCTTGAACGCTTCCGGCCCGACCTGGCTGGTGCAGCTGGCGGTGGCGAGCAGGCCGCCCGGCGCAACACAGCGCAGCGCCAGCGCGTTGATGCGCGTGTAGGCGCGGAGCGCGGCGTAGCGGCTTTGCTTGCTTTTCGCGAAGCTCGGCGGGCCGAGCACCACAAGGTAGAACTGGCGG
>LJCR01001252.1 GCA_001399705.1 Kouleothrix aurantiaca | reverse complement strand
GCAGCGCCAGCCCGTTTACGCCGAGCGGCTCGACGCTGTGCGGGTGCGGCGTGCCGAGCCGAGCGGTGAAGCTGAGCGCGCCGGGCTGGTCGGCGCTGAGCCGTACAACAATCACCTGGTCGGGCGCGCTGGCGAAAACCTCGCGCTGAATGGTGGCGTTGCCGATTCGAAACGTCGTGCTGGCGACCGCCGTGCGCAGATCAAGTGCGCGCCGGTATTCCTCTGCCGGCTCGCTTGCATCGAAATCGAGCAACACATCGCCGAGCGGCTGATATGACTGGTTGTAGGGGCCTTGCGTCTGCTTGCACAGCTCGTCGGCGGCGCGGTAATCGCCCGCCATTATCAGGCGGCGGATCTCGGGCAGCACCTCGCGGGCGCGCGGCACATCCCAATCGCGCGGCCCACCCGACCAGAGCGTGTCGTCGTTGAGCTGCAGGCGCTCTGTCGCGACCCCGCCAAACACCATTGCGCCCAGCCGGCCATTGCCGATCGGCAGCGCCGCAACCCACTCGGCGGCCGGCTCGGGATACCAGAGAACCAGATCATCGTGCCCAGATGTCATTGTGCTTGCTCCGCTCCTTCAAATAAAGACCGTCGCGCTCGTTATGACGCGTGCTTGTCTGCGCGGCCCGCATCCATGCCCGCTGGCAGCGCGTATCAGTGTACAAGAAGCCGTATGGAGGAGCCGCGCCGTGAACCAGCTACAGCCAATTCTGAACCAGCGTTTTATCAGCCTCGAAACTTTCCGCAAGGATGGCACGCCGGTGCGCACGCCAGTGGGATTTGCCGAAGAAAGTGGCACCTTGATTGTGCGCACGGTAGAAACCAGCGGCAAGGTCAAGCGCATTCGCGCCAACCCGCACGTGCGCATCGCGCCCAGCACCGGGCGCGGCGAGATCACTGGCGCGTGGATCGACGCGACGGCAAGCGTGCTCAGCGCAGGCGAATCGGATCGCACGCGCGGCGCGATTGTGGCGAAGTACGGCATGGTCTGGCGCGGCATCGAGCTGATGCGCGTGCTGCGCACTCGTTTCGGCAAACAGCCCGCCGAGCGCTGGGTCGCCATTCGTATCACGCCCGCCGTGGCAATTCCTGCTACAGAATAAACACCAGCGTCCCGCCAACAATCAGCGCCGTGCCGAGCACCGACTTCCAGCTTAGCGGCTCGCCCAGGAAGAGGACCGACAGCACCAGAATCATCACGGTGCTGCTTTTGTCGATCGGCGCGACAAACGATGCCTTGCCGATCTGCAGCGCGCGGAAGTAGCACAGCCACGACAGGCCAGTCGCCACGGCCGAAAGAATCAGCATCAGCCAGGCGCGCGAGCCGATCGTGCCGATGTTTTTGGCCTCGCCAGTGGTGAAGACGATGCCCCAGGCGATCAGCAGAATGACGATGGTGCGGATGGCGGTGGCGAGGTTCGAGCGGACATTTTCCAGCCCGATTTTGGCGAAGATGGTGGTGAGCGCGGCGAACAAAGCCGACAAAAGCGCGAAGGCCCACCAGGGCATCGAGCTGAGCTGCATGGCTGTTCCTTTCTGGAAGATGCGCTTGTGATCAGAATAAGGTAAGCTGCTCGGGCGCGGCGTCGAGCGTGTCCCACGGCAGCGGCGGCACATCGGCCAGGCGCGCGAGCCGGTGCTGAAACGCCCGGCACAGGGCCGGCGAGCGGCGCTCGTCGGGGCAGTGGCAGAAGAAAAAGACCTCGGTGCCAGCGGCTAGCCATTCGGCCACGCGCGCGGCCCACTCGTCGAGGAATGGCTCGTTGAGCTCGGGCGTGGGGTGGCCGATGTAGCGGATGAGCGCCACGCCGCCGCTGTGGAGCGCGTGCATCGGCACGTCGGGCTTGCGGTCGCGCGCGGCTTCGAGGTCGATGTCGGCGCCGGGCAGTGGCCCCGCGCTGAGCGGGCGCACGTCCATCACCACGCGGCCCGCGCCGTGCTGCGCCAGCAACTCCATCAGCGCGGTTTCGTGGGGCGGGGGTGTACCAGTCGTCGTGGCGCACCTCGACGGCG
>LJCR01001251.1 GCA_001399705.1 Kouleothrix aurantiaca | reverse complement strand
GCGCGCAATCTCGGTATACAGCTGCGCGTCGCCAAACACCAGCGCCTCGAACCAGCCGTGCTCGGGGCAGCGCTTGCGCATAAACACCTTGTTCTCGCGTAGGAGGATCTGCGCGTCGATCACGCGCCCGCCCTCGACCTGACCCAGCAGCTTGAGCGGCTCGGTCTCGATCTTGTCTTCCTCGCCGCCGTTGGCGATGTTTGGAATAATGTTGTCGAGAATGTCGAGCGAGGCAACGCCGGGGTAGCCCGCGCCCGAAACGGCCTGGAGCGTGGCGGCGTGCATGGCCGTGATGCCAAAAGCGTCGTGCAGCGGCTTGAGCGCCATCACAATGCCGATCGACGCACAGTTCGGGTTGGTGATCAGGCAGCCCTTCCAGCCGCGCTCGGCGCGCTGCCGCTCCAGCATCGAAAGATGCTCGGGGTTGACCTCGGGGATGATCAGCGGCACATCCTCGGCCATGCGGTAGGTCGAGGCGTTCGAGCAGACTGCCACGCGCTCGGCCCACAGCGGCTCGACGGTTTTGGCGGCGTCGGTGGGCAGCGCCGAAAGCGCCAGCGCGACATCGGCCACCTGCTCGCTGGGCTGAACGACCATGCTGGCGATATCAGCGGGCGGCGCGTCGTCGAGCACCCAGCGCACCAGCTCGCCGTAGGGCCGGCCAACCGTGCGATCCGAGCCGGTGAGCGCGGCGATTTCGAACCAGGGGTGGCCAGCCAGCAGCTGAATCATGCGCTGGCCCACGGCGCCCGTCGCGCCAAGGATGGCGATTGGGATTTTACGATTGGGCATCGCGGTTCCTTCCTTTATAAACGTTTGAGCATCATCAGCTCATCATAATAAATGCCATCGTAGAGTATTGTCTCGGGCTCGACACCGTAGACGCTCCAGCCATTGCGCAGGTAGAGCTGCAGGGCGCTGGCGTTGTTCACCACCACGCCAAGGTGCAGCACGCGCATGCCGAGGTTGCGCGCGTAGTCGGTGCAGGCGTTCAGCAGCGCGTCGGCGACGCCGGTGCCGCGCCAGCTCGGGTGCGTGTAGACGCTGTAGATCGCGCCGGCGTGGCGCATCTTCAGCGCGTCGTTGCGCGCAAGCATGGTCATACCAACCAGCGCGCCGCCCGCCTCGGCCACGTACATCACCGTTGTGTCGTCGCCCGCGCCCCTGCGCATGCGCTCCTGCCAGTGTGACAGCGGCAGCTCGGCACTGGTCGCATAGTCCGAACCGAACACGGTTGGGTGGTCGCGCAGGGCCTGAAGCCGCAGCGCGCGGGAGTTTTCGGCGTCGTCCTCGCGGGAGGGGCGGATGGTGACCGGCCCGCGCGGCGTGTCAAGCGTGCTCTGCATGCGTTTCGTCCTTGCGGTAGAAACCGCGATCCATGGCTTTCTGCGCGCCGATCAGCAGACTCAATACCTCGTCGCGCAGGGCCGGCACGCGCAGAAAGAAGCTCGGGTCGGGGTACCACGATGGCGGGTTGATGCCGAGCAGGAGCTGGAAATACAGGCTGCGCAGGAACGTTGTTGTGTTCTGGTAGGCAATGGTGTTTTCGGGCGCGGCGTAGATCGCCCGCCACTCGCCATCCGGGTGCGCGATCTGCTCAATCCAGGCCGCGATGGTGGGCAGATCGAGCCGGTCGCGCTGGAATACAGCCATGGCAGCGTAACCAAGGCGCTGGTCTTCGCCGTACAGGTAGGGTTGCTCGCCTGGCTGCATCACGCGCGCGGCGATGGTGTTGAGAATGCGCAGAAGCTCGGGCGCGGCCAGGTGGCGGCTTTGCGCCAGTACCCACAGCGCGTCGGCGGCGTGCGCGGTCGCGTGCGCCCAGCCGTGGCCGGGAATTTGGCCGCGTGTGTCGCGCTCGGCAACGATGTAGGCGCACACCGCATCCATCCAGCGGTGAATGTCGACGGCTTCGAGGCTCCCGTGCCAGTTGTCGGCCTCGATCACTTTGTTCAGCACCAGCGCCGTGAACGAGCGCAGCAGAATGCGCTCGTCGCCCGGTTCGGCGAGGCCGATCTGCA
>LJCR01001250.1 GCA_001399705.1 Kouleothrix aurantiaca | reverse complement strand
GGCGGCGGGCAGCAGCGCCACCGCCGCAAGGCCACCGGCCAGCAGCCCGGCCAGCCCGAACAGCGCCGGGGTGCGCAGCCGCGCCCGCCAGCCGTGGCTGCCGCGCAGCCCGCCAGCCCAGCGGTACATCATATAGGCCAGAATGGTCAGCGAGCAGTACAGCGTCACCTGGGGGTGGCCAGCCATTACCATCTGGCTCAGCGCCAGGCCAGCTGCTACCGCCCAGGCCAGCGCGTGGCGCGTGCGCGCCGCCGACCAGGCGCGATCGAGCAGCCAGAGCACGCCCGGCAGCCAGACCACTACAGCAAACATGTTGTAGTGGCCGCGATGCCCGACGAAGAAGCCATTGAACTCAAAGGCGATCGCGCCAATCAGGGCCGCGGCGGGGCGCACGCCCAGGTTGCGCACATAGGCGAACAGAAGCAGCGCCCCCAGCGCATAGTGCGCGACCACCAGCATCTCGAACGCCATGTAGGGCAGGTCGCGCCCGCGATACAGCAGGTCGAGCAGCAGGTTCGGCACGTAGTACGGCGCGGTCTGCACGTCGCCCAGCAGCGGCATGCCGGCAAGCTGGTACGGGTTCCACAGCGGCAGCTGGCCGAGGTTGAACAGGCGATGGATGTAGACACGCGTCGGGTAGGCGCCCATCAGGATGTCGCCGCCAAAAATCACGCGGTCGTGCGGGTTCGCGGCCCAGACCTGCCAGAAGACGATGAGTGGCAGCACGGCCAGCAGCAGCGCGGCCAGCAGATCGGGAAGATAGGGTTGGAAACGGTATCGCTTCATCACACGCTCAATCACTGTTCCTGAAAATTAATATTGTCGAATGCGATTTTGCTGTTGCTCGCCAGCAAGCCAACGTAGCCGGATGTGTAGGCAAGCTCGGCGTCCTTCTTGATCACGGTGCCGTCAAGCGTAAACGTCGCCTTGCCATCTTTCACCGCGACGCCCAGCGTATGCCATTCGCCATCGCTGCCATCTGGCACCGGCGCGCTGCCTTCAAACACAAAGTTGCCGCCGTCGTCGAAATGGCCCCACTGGAGCGACTTGCCACCTTCGGTATAGTTGATCATCTGGCTCACGTTCTTTTTATCGCGCTGCGCCATGTTGAAATACATTCCGCCGCCCATGTCGCCGTCGAGCCGTTTCAGCCGCGCTGTCGCAGTGTAGCTATCGCTCTGGAAGGGCGAGACACTGCCCAGATCCGAGCCGCTTGTGCTGGTTTGCTGGTACGAGGCGTCGATGTTCTGCCAGGTGCCACTGAGCACCTGCCAGCCCTTGGTATCGCCATCGGCAAAATCGTCTTTAAAGTCGGCCGCGGCGGGCCCGGCCGTGGGCTGGGTGGTTGGCGCAGCCGCCTGCGCGGTTGGCACGGCTGTATCGCCCGGCAGAATGGTGACGTTCACATTGTCGAAATCGACTTTGGTTTTTGAGGTGACCAGGCCCAGCGAGCCGCTGGTCGAAGTATTCTTGATCTGGCCAAGCTCGCGGCCATCCAGCGCGATGGTGCTGGCAGCAGCGTGCGTGGTCAGGCGCAGGTCGTGCCACTGGCCATCGTTGATCGGCGGGTCGATTTTCACGCCACCCTCGTATATATAGGCGTTTTTGTCGTCGTAGCGACCCCAGCGCAGAAAGCCGCCTTTGTTGTCGAAATCGACGATCTGCGCGCCGGCGCGGGTGGTGGGGTTCGGCACGTTGTAGATGAATCCGCCGCCCATATCACCTTCGCCCAGCCGCAGCTTGGATTCGAGCGCATAGTTGCTTTGGGGGGCGAGATTCATCATGCTAATAAAGTCGTAGCCGGTGTTGTCGCGCTGGCTGTAGATGCCGTCGTGCGCCTGCCAATCGCCCGAAAGCGGCAGCCATGGACTTTTGGCCGGGTTGGTTTCGTCGAAAGTGCTGGCGAGCAGCGGCTCGGTGCTCACCGACACCGTTGGCGCTGCGCTGGATTGGCCAGCCGCTTGCGTGCTGCCCTGGCCGGCTGCCTGTGCGGTGGGCTGGGCTGCGGGCTGCGCGGCGGGC
>LJCR01000125.1 GCA_001399705.1 Kouleothrix aurantiaca | reverse complement strand
ACTATATTCATCAAGACACTGATACGAATAAATTTGAAAATCCTGATGGGTGTTACGAAAACGGCATGCTTGAGATTAGTGCAATATATGATAACCCAGTTATATTTACGTTAGACAATATTCCTTATGAAAATGACATTAAGCAAATGCTGACCACTTTTGAGTTCAACGAGTGCGTTCCCGCAAAATAATTCTCCATATTTCTCCTTCTTGACCGATTAACCGATTTTCTATATATACGAGACGCTAGTACATTACCAATTTAGTAAGAGTAGCTCGCTACTCAAAAAGGGAGGCACACTATGTCTCGTCAGTATCGGACGGCGCGTTTCCTGGCGGTTGTGTTATTGGTGCTCTTGGGAGCACTCACCACAGCGGCACCACCGCGACCAGCAAAGGCAGAACACGCCCCACCAGCTCGGCCGGAAGGGTTTATCCTTCCAATCCCGAGGGATATCGATTTCGGTATCACCCAAGGGCCACGGTGTTCTGGCACAACCCCCAAAGGAGTTGTGCTGACTCACCACGGCCCCAACCCAGTGAATGAGGAAGCCATTGACATCGGTATGGACGTGAACACCCCAGTCTACGCCGCGTATGGTGGGAAAGTCCACAAGGGATCGGGAGCCGGGGTAGTATACATCGACCACAATCCCGACGACCCCAACAATGGACTGCGGAGTTACTACCTCCACCTGAACTGGCGTCCTGGTGATACAGGGCCATATGCGGAGGGGCTCCCTAATAACGGAGCGCCGGTGGCACAGGGAGAGTTAATTGCCAAATCGGGTAACGTTGGAATTTCGGGCGGACCACATCTGCACTTTTCTGTGGTCAGCGTCAACAACGGAGTTGAAACACCTGTCCCTATCTACCAGATGCTGGGGTTTGATTGGAACTATCGTGCCGACAACTACCCAGTTCCGCCAGGTGTATGCCCTAAAGATGGCCAAAACGATGGGACAGTGAGGTATCCGCCGAAACCGTGCAACACGTACAGTGTTGGGGCAAACTCTCAATACGAGCTTAAGTTTGTCGAGGCGTTCGCCCGATACAACGAACGGTGGGCACCCCCGGTAAAGATCAACAATGTCGAATACCCCGACGTGACACCTGATAATCGCATCGGATGTGCTCAAAGCACAACTTTCCTTACCGGTCAGAACATTCCTGGAGATGACAACTACATTCTTCGACGCCAGGACTTTCTGAACAACGGTGATTGGAACACCATTCTTCTCGATGAAATCCCATCGGTTGCTGGTGCGGCGTATGCGGTTGTTGGTAACATTCGCGACGAGTACTTGGCCATACAAAACTGGTGGAAGGTACTTGGAGCGCCGACTGGTGATGAGGACGACACGGGAGTTAGTCAATCCAGCCCGAACCAAACCACCGGACACTACCAGCAGTTCGAGCACGGCCAAATATACTCCAAAGCCGGCCTCGGCACCTTTGCCACCTATGGTCGTGTGTATGGAAAATATTGGGATATGGACGGCACGCGGTCTTTCCTCGGACATCCGAAAAGCCAGGTATATTTTGAGACTGGCGTCACATACCAGCGCTTCGAGGGGGGAACGATTAAGTGTCAGGACGGTCAAGACTGTGTTGCAACAACAGAGCTTGTGTGCAATCCTAGTGCTTCGGCTCCGTCTTCTTCCGGCCTCACACTCGCTGGCGTCTTTGACCATCTGACGGGCGTTTCGGTGGCGCACGCCCAATCGGGCTGCGACCCGAACACCAATCCTGACACCATCGCGCCTTCGCTCGGTACAACCCAGCTAAGAGACACTGCGGTCAACACATTCAAGCCGCGCGTCCAAGTGACCGACAATGCGTCGAGCATCAACTGGGTGCAGTTCCACTACCGGCTACCCGGCGGCGGCTTCACAGGCGTGAGTATGTCACTGGTCAATGGTATGTGGGAGACGACGCTCAACACCCTCGGCTATTCAAACGGCCAGGTGATTGAGTATCTGTTCTGGGCGCAGGACAGCGCGGGCAACGCGGCACAAATCTCCGGGCTTTACTCGGCAACGGTTCAGAACGACCAAGCCATCCCGACGATTTCCGCGATTGACCTGCCGCCTGGGGTGGACAACACTCTGGCGGTCAATATGCTCGTCGAGGACGCCAATCCGGTGAGCTGGGTGACGATGCATGTCCGCCCGCAAGGCGGCAGCTTCACGCAGGTGCCGATGACGAACACCGGTGGCGGCTGGGTGGCGACCTACAACACCAGCTCGTACAACACCGGCCAGGTGATTGAGTACCTGTTCTGGGCACAAGACGAACCAGGGAATGCAGGCCAAATCTCCGGCCTGTACCAAACCACCATCCAAGATTTCTCACTCGGGCGGGGGATGGTCTCACTGACGTTCGATGACGGGTTCGAGAGCGCCTACACAGAGGCGCGACCTGTTCTCAGTCAGTACAACTTCCCTGGGGTAGCCTACGTTACAACCGGGTGGACTGGCACGACTGGATTTATGACGTGGTCTCAAATCCAATCACTTCAGAACACCTACGGCTGGGAAATCGGCGCGCATAGCGTGACCCACGCTGAGCTACCGACCCTCTCGGAAGCAGCAATGACTGACGAGGTGGCCAACAGCAAGCAGGCGCTGACCGACCATAGCCTGAGTGTGACGACGTTCGCGACGCCGTTCGGCTCATACAACAGCCCGACCGTGCGCGAGATTGCCAAGCGCTACGAGGCCCATCGCGGGTTCTGGGATCGCGACAATCTCAACGTCTTCCCGCACGACCGGTATTGGCTCCAGGTGAAGTCGGTTGAACGCGATACGTCGCTTCAGCAGGTCTACAACTGGATTGACCGGGCGACGGTGCGTGGCGAATGGCTCGTTTTGGTCTTCCACATCATCGCCGATGAGCCTGACCCCGAAGAACCGTATGCCACTTCGACCGCCGACCTGGCGGCTATCGCCCAGTACCTCAACCAAAAGCAGGTGCCGGTGAAAACCGTACACCAGGTGCTGGACGAGGTCGAAACGAAGCAGGTCAACCTGTTCCCGAACAACCAGTTCCAATCAGGCATTTCGGGCGGGTGGACGACCAGTCAATCGTCACTGGTGACGAGCGACAGCGGCACGCATGGTGCCTACCCGCAAGCACAGCATTCAATCAAGTTCGTGGGTGGAGCGCAGGCTGCGCATCTCTTCGCACCGCAGCTGCCGGTGGACAGCGCACTGACCTACGTGTTCAAGGCGTTCGCCAACACCGAAGCGCTCACCAGCGGTGAGTTTGGCTTCTATGTTGACGAATACGACGCCTCCGGCAACTGGATTTCCGGTCAGTGGAAAGGGGCGGCGAGCCTCAACCGTGTTCGCGAGTACAACTTCACCTACGTGCCTTCGTCAGGCTCGGTGAAGAAAGCGAGCTGGCAATTCTATCTGACGGCGAGCGCGACCGGCACTGTCTACGTCGATGGGGTGCATCTGTCGGTCAAAGACAACGCCCTACTCAACTCCAGCTTTGAGCAGCTGGAGAACGGTTGGGTACTCAACTGGACTGGCGACACGAACTACTTGGTGGTCAACACGCAGGGCCAGGGCAGCAACGGGACAAACTCCGTGGTCTTCCCGGCCAATCCGCCAAGCAACAAGTTCCTGTTCAGCGAACAGCTCCCCGTTGACCCGTCGCAGACCTACTACTGGCGCACCTATGTCAAATCAAGCACCGCCGGTAGCGAGTTTGGGTTCTACATCGACGAGTACGACTCGGGTGGGAACTGGATCTCGGGTCAGTGGAAGGGGAACATCACGACCGCCTTCGACGGCTGGAAGCAGTTCTCCTACACCCCGAGCAGCGGTAGCGTGGCCAAGGTCGGGCTGCAATACTACCTGCTCGCGGCGTCAGCGCAGCAAATCACCCTTGACCAGGTGAGCTTTAGCACCCAAGGCGACTTGGAGCCGCCTACGGCCTCGGTGGTGAACCCGCCGTCAACCGTGGACGAGGTGTTCGAGCTGCGGGTGGACGCCGACGACAACTATGCGGGCGTGGCATATGTTGAAGTCGTCTTCTATCTCGATGGCGAGTACTATGACGATATGTACTTGACCTACAACGCGACCAGCGGATTGTGGGAGGTCGATTATCCGACCGACTACATCGACGACGGCGCGGTGTTGGAGTACGACCTCTGGATTGCGGACAACTTCGGCAATGAGTTAAACCTCAACGACGAAACTACAATCCAGCACTAATCAAACCAGGCGTTGGCCGAGTGAGCAATCACTCTGTCAGCGCCTTTTTTATTGCACTGAGCTAGGTTGAGGCGGGCGCGCTCACCAGCAGTGCCGGCAGGCAGTATAATATCCAAGCCTTTAACGAGAGCAGAAATGGAGGTCATATGTTGGCACTTCCCATTTGGGTTTGGCCCGCGCTGGTTGTCATCAGCGCCGTCCTGGCAATATTGTTCCTCAAGTTTGGCGATGGCCTTCTAAGCAGCGGGTTCAATGGAGACATTGACGACGTTGAGGCAATATCGAAGACGCAGTCTCGTTATTCTTCAGGCTCAGACAAGCACTAAACCCTTCCCGCCCAATCGCTAAGTGATGCTACTTATTGTTTGATGTAGTAGCACGATAGTTTAGGAGTCGTCACACTCTGACCTGACGCCATATGAAGTGTGTACTCAACCTCAATGGGGGTGTATCCAGGCAAGGGAAACTTTCGTAAAACATTTTGTGAGTCAAGCCTGTAGCCAGAGTCAATCTCGTACTCCGATCGATCAATAACATACCGAAATTTCGTGCCAAAATCGACCGTGGCGAATGAATCGATAGAGAGCGGAAGAGGTTGCTCGTTTTTTCCTGCGATCTCTTCGAGTTTCAATACTTCTCCAGGGCTGCTTGGAGCCATGAGCGTAATATAGAAATCACCTACATCTGGAATGATTCGGCTACGATTAAACGCAAAATGCTCACCTGAGCTTTCTGCGATTAGCTTCTTGTACTTGAAAGTTATCGTCCCGTCGAACCCCACTAATGCGGTAGCAGCACCGCCAAGATTTGTAACTCGAATATCATGCCTGCAAGTAATGTAATTATCACTGCCGCTACCACCGTCACTCGCGTTCAGGACGACAACTCGTGCCATAGCCTGTTGCAGCGCAATTTGATTAGCTTCTTTTGCAAGTTGATTCGCTTGGAACGAAAAGAGTAAGGCCACTACTCCAGCTGTGAGCGCGATGATACTCATTATCCGGTCAAAGCTGATGTTCAATTTCTTCATGTAAACCTCCGTTCTTTCCCACACGCTTGCAGATCACACGTGTATATACGAAGATTTTCGAGCGAGGTTTCCCTCTCTAAAGACCAATATGGCAGCTCCGCTTGCCTACCTGTTTTCGGGTGTGCTATCCTGTTCTTCGTCTAAGTACCACTTAGGCGAAGTAACGCCACTCTCCATACAAACATCTTCGCATTTCTTCAAGTATCACACCCTTACGTACGGCACCGCCGATCTCTATCGTCTCAAAAACGAATATTTTTGAGACTCTCGCCCATCGGTAGGGTTTTTGCCTGCTCGGCCAACACCTGCTGTCTCACTATTGATCTCAAAATCTATGTCTTACCCCTTGTATTTCAACACGAGTTTTGAGATAGTTGAAAGGTTATGACCATCGGGTACGCCCGCGTCTCGACTCAAGAGCAGACTCTGGATTTGCAGAAGGACGCGCTTACTAAGGCAGGGTGCGAGGAAATATATTTCGACACGATGAGTGGTGCGAAAGCCGAGCGGCCAGGGTTGCAGGAGGCGCTGAGCTACATGCGCCAAGGTGACGTGCTTGTGGTGTGGAAGCTTGATCGCCTCGGACGCTCGCTTAAAAACCTTATCGAACTGGTGACCAAACTTGACGCACGCGATATTGGTTTTCGGAGCGTCACCGAAAACATAGATACTACGACGAGCAGTGGTAGGCTCATCTTTCATTTCTTCGGGGCTTTGGCTGAGTTTGAGCGCGACCTAATCCGGGAGCGGACGCAGGCTGGCCTTGCAGCCGCCAGAGCACGGGGTCGAAAAGGTGGCAGGCCACGGGCAAAAGGGCTCAACGATCAGAAGAAGCTTGCAATGGCTCTCGCCCTTTATAACGATAAGAGGAATTCAGTTAAGGATATTTGCCGCACCTTCGATGTCTCTCGTGCGACTTTTTACCGCTCCCTATCACGCATAGAGATGCCGGAAATCCCCTCGTCTTAGCTTCGCTGACGTTGGAAGATAGGAACAAGCGCGGTGTGGCTACCCTGCTCTGGCCCTGTCTCGAAATCATCTCCTTGCTGCGCCATCTGGTTCGTGACGTGCGCAAAGCAGATGATGGCATACGGCACTTTGACAATCGCCAAAATCGGCAGTATCATATTCGTCTAAGCGAATTTGATAAGGTTCTATGTGGAAACAATGTCTCTCTCATCTCCTGCTGTGATATCTGAATTCACCGATGTAACGCTGCTGGCGCGGGTCTTCGCCGGTATCAGCGAGCCAGCGAGATTACAAATCCTACTGCTCCTTCTAGACGACGAATACAATGTGAGCGAGCTTGTCAGTTGTACTGGTATCTCTCAGGGACGCGCCTCAATTCACTTGCAGTGTTTGCGTCACTGCGGATTTGTGACGAGTGAACGTCGCGGAAAGTACGTGTACTATCG
>LJCR01001249.1 GCA_001399705.1 Kouleothrix aurantiaca | reverse complement strand
GTCGCGCCGGTTTTCAGCTCGATAATCGTGGCAGGTGCGGGCGTGGTGGTCAGGAAATCTTCCGAGCGCGTGAGCACCAGGCGCACCGGCCGGCCCGACTGAAGCGCGGCCGCGCCGGCCAGCGCCTCGATGATGCCGTACTTCGCGCCAAAGCCGCCGCCCACCGTCATCGGCACCACGCGCACTTTGCGCTTGGGCAGGCCAACAATCCGCGCAACCTCGTCGCGCACGCTGAACTGGCCCTGCGTGCTGACATACATCGTCAGGCCATCGCCCAGCGGCGTGGGCTCGGCCAGCACTGCGCATGGCTCCAGGTAGCTCTGGTGCACGATTGGCGTGCGGTAGGTGCGCTCGATCACCACGTCGGCGGCGGCCAGCGCGGCAGCCGCGTCGCCGCGCGCAAAGTGGTTTTCGGCATGGACGTTGGAAGGCGTGCGCTCTTTTTCCTCGGTGCCTTTTTCCACCTGCGCGTGCGCGGCGGTCATGTCCACGCCTTCTTTTGGCAGGCCATTCGGCCAGATCAGCGGCGCGCCTGCGGCGGCGGCCTGCTCCATATCGACCACCGGATCAAGCGGGGTGTAGTTCACCTCCACAAGGTCGGCCGCGTCGCGGGCGATCGCCTCGCTTTCGGCCAGCACAACCGCCACCGGCTGCCCGCGAAAGAAGACCTTGCCGCGCGCCAAAACTGCGCTGTGGCGCGAGTTGATCGCGCGGCTGCGCGTGGGCAGGTCGTCGGCGGTGTATACAGCCACGACGCCGGGCAGCTGCGCGGCTGCGCTTGTGTCGATCGACTCAATGTCGGCGTGCGCATATGGGCTCAGGATCGGGCGGGCATGCACCATGCCAGGCAGCTTCAGATCCGACACATAGCGCGCGTGACCGGTCAGTTTTTCCAGGCCGTCGATCGCTTTGCGGCCCTTGCCAAGGTATTGGTAGTTCGCCATACCCTCTCTTTTCTTGTCTCGCTACGGGATGCCCGTTATTGTACCCGATACCAGCTTCCGCTGCACGGCAATCATTTCGAATGATGTTCAAAAACTTGTAAACCTTTTGTTAACTTGAAAGTGGGCGCAGGTGTGGGTATAATGCAGAAGATAATCAGCTATACGTTTAAGCGGGGAAGCATTTTCTAGCAACCATGTCGTCCACGGCTGGTGCTTTTCTTTATTTTGTTGGCACTTGTTCCAGCCCTGCGCGCTTCCCCGCCTTCGCGTCACACAACCCCAGTGTAGGTTTGCGCGCCGGCCTTCTGCCGGCCACCATGCAGTGCCTGCCAGGTATTTGTGTGCTGCGCGAGGAGTTGTTGCATGGCCACGCAGCGCCACATTACCACGGGCAGCACCCGCTGGGCGTTGCTCGTGGGTGTGCTGTTTCTCGCAATTCAATCGGCAATGGCGCCCCCCACAACTTTGCTGGCCATGCCTGCCCGCTTTGCTACAGCTGCGCCCGATCTCCCCATCGACAGCATTGCTGTCACCACCACCGCCGACGCCGCCGATGGCAACACGGCTTCGTTTGCGGCACTCCTGAGCCAGCCCGGCGCGGATGGCGCGGTCTCGCTGCGCGAGGCGCTGCTTGCCACCAGCACAATGACCACGCCGGCCGCGCTCACGATCACCTTCGGCATTCCGGCCAGCGGCGCGGGCTACAACAGCACCGAAAACACCTGGACGATCACACTGGGCATGCAGGCGCTGCCTGCGCTGGCGCGCGGCAATGTCACCGTCGATGGCAGCACGCAGCCCGGCCCGGCCACGCACCCGCGCATTGTGCTCGACGGCGCGGGCGTCTACGAGGCGGCCGGATTTAGCAATGGCTTTACAATCACCTCGGGGCGTAATACGATCCTTGGCCTGGCGCTGATCAACTTCTACGACGACGGCGTGCTGCTGGATGGCCCGGCCGCGGCGTTCAACCACATCGCCGGCTGCTTTATTGGCGCCCGGCCAAACGGCAGCGCCGAGCCAAGCGCCAGCTACTTTGGCATTGAAATCCGGGCCGGCGCGCACGACAACATCATCGGC
>LJCR01001248.1 GCA_001399705.1 Kouleothrix aurantiaca | reverse complement strand
GTATTAGCGTGTGAGCTGAGCGAGATCACGGATGAGCATAGTGCCCCGATCGCGCAGCAGCTTGCCGACGGCCTCATTCTGGTTATCGCCACGCGACGTCAGGCGGCGGACGGGACGCCACTCTGGCTGCGCGTCTGGCGCCCCGGTCGCTGGATCTACCTGGCGGCCTTCGCTGCCCGGAGCGCTGAGGAGGCTACTGCGTACGCGCGGTCAGGACCGGCGGAAATGGCCAAGCGCGCTCCCGATCGCTGGTCGCTCGCAGCGTTACAGGGAGCGGCCCAGACGGCAATCGAGCGCTTTTACTATTTCGAGCGATCGAAACGAGTCTCTTCCCCGCCGCCTGCTCGGATGGCGCCGGAGCGAACACCGCCACCGCCCACCCCGGACGCCCGCGCCCACGAGGCGCCGGGGAACGGGGATGCCGTGAGGCGTGCCGCGATCGCGCGCTATGACCTGGCAGAGGTCGCGCCGCCCCCTGTTGCGGCGGCGCGCTTAGCTGAGTGCCTGTTCGTATTAGCGTTGTTGCGAAATAATCCCCGAGAGACGCTCGACGTCATTGCCCCGATTCGCGAGCATACGCTGTGGCTGACCCCGCTGGCGGACGCGGACGATGCGTTGGTCGCCGAGCTGTGGCAGCGGGGCTGGTTGCGCATTGACGCAAGCTCGCCGATCGACGCGTTTGATTGGGATGGCCTCGTCCCGACCGCACACTACCTCAACTCGGTTGTCTGGCGGCTTGTGTTGCCTGCCGACGCGCCCACGCCGCAGCGCCTGATGGCGGCCATCGAGCAGCGCGTGGCGCAGCGGCCGTGGGTCGAGCAGTGGTATGTCGAGCTGCCACTTCTCTGGGCCTGGCTGGCGCAGATGGAGTGTGTGGCTTACCTCGAACTCGCGCTCGCGGACCATGCCCTGCCGTTTCATGCAGGTGAAAAAACACACCATACCATTGCGAAGCTGCTGGAACACTTCACAATCGGGCAGATCCACAACCTCATCTGGCGAGCCGCGCGTGACGCGGGCGCACGGATACGCCGCGAGCCGATTGCGCCGCAGCATGCCGCGAACACCGCGGTCGGCGCCCTTGAGCGCATGGGCGATCGGGCGCTCACAGAAGAGTGGACGGTCAAATCATACCGGCGGGATCGCCGGCTGGAAGAGTCAACGCTGAGCCATATTGTCTTTCGCCTGATCCTCGGCCTGGACGACCCGTTTGCCGTCCGGCCGGATTGGAAAGCCTTTCGGGAAACGCCTGTGAGCTGATCGTGCGGCTGAGCACATGGCGATGCCGCCGCGCAGAGAAGGAGCATGGTATGCCGCAAGCGCCCAAAGATCAGCAGTGGTTGCGTCCAGCGAACATGCGTCGCCGGCCGCGCCGGGTCATCGAACGGCCGGCGACGCTTGCCGAAACCCAACAACGGCTCAAGGCGATCCGGGCGCTGATTCGGCAGCACCAGGCCATCGTGACAGATACCAAACGACCCTACCTTGAGCGGCGCCGGGCCAGCCAGGCGATCGAGACGCTGGCCGAGGAGCGAAACGCGCTCGTTCCGTGGCTCCAGACACTCCAGGAGCGCGAACGACAGGCCCGTAACGAGAGTCGCCGCCAAGAGCACGTGGCGCTGATGGCCCGGATCGCTGCCCTGAACGACGACGAGCCAGTCGATCGCACCAACTCGGAAAGCCTCCTGCGCGCGGCCTACCGTCTGCTTGTGGGCCTGGCAAAGGCGAGCCGAGTCACGCTTTCCGCTGACGAGTACGCTCTGACCGACCTGATTCGCGATGTGTTGGTGGGCACCCCGGCGCAGTTCCCTGATCCCATCATTGCAGTCCGGCCCGTGTTCGAGGTGCCGGCATCGGCTGTGGCGGCGCGTGAGCGGCTTCAGGAGATTAAGCAGGCATCAACGCTCCTTCACCAGCGAGCCAGCGATCCGCAAGGTGATGCCGGCGATCGGAAAGAGGCCCAACGCGCGCTGGATCGCCTTGCCGCCGAGCGGGCACACTTGCGCGCCTGGCTCACGCAGCAGC
>LJCR01001245.1 GCA_001399705.1 Kouleothrix aurantiaca | reverse complement strand
ATAGCTCACGTAGTCGACTCTAAAGCCTCGATCGTCTTGGTTTCCAGTCAATGTATAGGAGGTGATTCGGACTGCCAGAAAACCAACTATCGAGAACGTTGCATTCGCGCCCGTGCCAGCATTACCGCTAAACACTGGCATAAGGACAACATCGCCCACTCGAGTGCCAATTTCACTACTGAGACTATTGCTCACCATACCCGGGTTGCCGGGCAAATCTTCACCAATATACACTGGGTATTTAGGCGAGCCGTTGCACCAATAGTAGCTCTGCGAATCTTTGTATGTTGAAGAATTACAATCATTTGCAGTGCTGTTATTTGGGCTGTTTGGGTTGAAATTCACCCCGCCAAAATTACCCGCCCCCAGCTTCGTGATACTAATTTCAACGTTGCTATGGCCTACGATCTGACCAACTACATTCTGCGACACGGTAAATGGCACGACATCACCGCCGGTATACTGGCTCAGCGGGCCATACAGCGCCGTGGCAGTGCCAGTTGCTGGCAAAGTGCTGCGCCCAAACAGGCTCATAAACATTGTGCCGAACGTGTAGTTGATGCTCACCATCACGCCGCGCCCATTCGAAGACGACGGAAAACTGCCGCTCGCGACCGGGCTCGCCGTGCTATCGCAAAATTGCTGCGTGGCTGTGGCGCTCGAATTGACATACGAAGCCGTCCAACTCACTGAAACGCCCTGGGTGAGCTTATGATTGCTGATATAGTCGCTCACCGCCTGGCACACCGACGTGTTCGAGTTCGTGCCGTTCTTACGCTGAGCGATGAGTTCTTTTGTACCAGCGATCGAAGCCGCGTCGGCGGCATTCGCCACATTGCGGCGCTGGTTAAACGCATTGGCGCCATCCATACCCAAGCCAGCCACACCAATCAGCACCACAATCACCAGGGCAAATATCACTACCGACTGCCCTTCTTTGCGAGAATATCGCGAACAGATCTTCATATACCCTCCTTCATGGGCACGAATTAATCTGCGGGACGTACGTTTCATCGCCCAGGCTCACCTGCGCGCTCGGCACGAGCCAGCTAAAAACGAAGTGGTACTGGTAGTCAACACGAATTTTCGTGATACCACTGCTGCAGGTAATCGCAATATTGCTACTACTGATTGCCGGGTTTAGCCCGCTTAGCTGCTGCGTAATACGATTCTTTGTTCCAGTGTCGTTGCCGGGATTCTGAATCGCGTAATACCCGGCATCGCCAACCGCGTTCTTAATCTGCACCTGCGTATAATACGCGCGCCCAAAGTCGAATATTCCCAGCACCAGCGTAATCAGCAGAGTGCCCAGAAGCGCGAATTCCACCAGCGCCTGGCCTGCGGGTGACCGATTTTTCTGCGCGAATGTAGCCATTGGCCATATTCCTCAATAATTGCTGGGCAAGATTGGCGGGCTACCAAGTTTAGATGATGGATTTACACAAGACTTGGTAGCCCTTCTTTCCTTACCGTACTTCTGAGTAATAGTTGCTTGCCGGGCCTTCCTGCCCACAGGTGTTGATAGCCACTACGTAATAGGCAATGATGGTATTTTTGGCGTAGCCATTGATGCTGTCCGATGCCGTGGTTCCAGCTGTTTCATTCAAGATCGATACTGTCGTTGACGAATTCGTTACTACGATCTTGTAGACGCGGTACTTTGTCGCACCTGCAACCGTCGACCAGGACAGTGAGATGTTCACACCGTTTCGCGAGCCATTTAAAGTTGGCGCGTCTACTGTGGCGCACGGTGTTGGCGTTAGCGTCGGCGTGCTTGTGGGTGTCGGCGTACCCGTGCCTAGCGGCGTGCTTGTCGGCACCGCTGTCGGCGTATTCGTCGGCACCGCTGTCGGCGTGTTCGTCGGCACCGCTGTCGGCGTGTTCGTCGGCACGCTTGTTGCCGTCGCCGCGCTTGTCGGCGCAGTTGTCGCCGTTGCCGCCGTGCCGGTCGGCACGCTTGTCGCCGTCGCCGGTTTCGGCGTATTCGTTGGCGCGGCCGTCGGCGTGTTCGTCGGCGTATCCGTCG
>LJCR01001246.1 GCA_001399705.1 Kouleothrix aurantiaca | reverse complement strand
GGCCGGTTGCCGCCGCGCCAGCCGCGCTCACGTGCGCGCACACCTCGGGGCCTTCGCACAGATCAGGCAGCAGCGCGCGCGGAATATCCAGCGCGGCCAGCAATTCATCCGACCACGTGCGGCGGCGCACATCCATCAGCGCAATACCCGAGCCATCCGAGACATCGGTGACATACGCGCCGGTCAGCAGAAAGCGCACATAGTCCATAGGCAGCAAAATATGCGCCGTGCGCGCAAACGCCTCGGGCTCGTGCTCGCGCACCCACACAATCTTGGGCGCGGTGAAGCCCGGCAGCATCACGCTGCCGATCTGATCATACAGCCACTGCGCGCCCACGCGCTCGGTGATCGCCGCACACTGCGCGCCGGTGCGCTGATCGTTCCACAGGATCGCCGGGCGCACGATCTCGTTGTTCGCGTCGAGCATGGTCAGGCCGTGCATCTGCCCGGTCAGGCCCACCGCGGCCACGTCGTCGGCGCTCACATCCTGCAGCACGGCGCGCAGGCTGGCGCATGTCGCCGCCCACCACTGGCGCGGGTCCTGTTCCGACCAGAGCGGGCGCGGTGTTGAGAGTTCGTGCGGCTCGCCGTGCGACGCGACAACCGTGCCGTTCTCGTCAATCACCAGCGCCTTCGAGGCGGTTGTGCTCACGTCAATCCCAATGAAATAGCGCGGCATTGCGATGTCCTTCAATTACAAAACATTGTATGTGCATTTGCGAGTTTCGGCTACGCTCAGGGCAGGCGGCAGCCCCTCATCACGTTCGGGAACCGCGATAGTCGATTTTCTTTGTCAGGTTGTTCCGCGCTAGGCGCGGAACAACCTGAAATCTTTATCTTGTGTGGAGTTTCCGCGCTATGTGCGGAAACTCCACACAAAAATAAGTGGAAGTACCATGCTGCCGCAGGCAACAGAAGGTACAGCGTTGGAATGTGAGATTGTGTAGCAACGCCCTGTATAACACCAAAACTCGCGCCTCGCGCAGCGGGCAATTTACCCGCGCAACGCCCGCGCCTCGCGCGCCAGCCGCTCGATCTGCGCCAGGTGCGCATCGTCGTGCGACAGGCCGCCAACAAAGCGCGCCACGGCGTTGTAGGTACCGCGCCCGGCGTATGGCTCGTAGCGATTATCAAGGTAGGGCTTGTCGGGCCAGGTGTCGAGGCTGGCCAGGCGCATGCGACGGCTTTCTTCCAGGCGCGCACGGCACTCCGCAATTGTGGCGACCGCTTCCCACGGCACTTCGCTGCGCGAGCGCCCGTGAAACTCCACGCCGCGCGCCAGCTCAGAAGCCAGCGCCGCCGACTCCTCGGCCGAGGCGGTGGTGTGCACAATCACATGGCCCAGCGTCCATGAGATGCCAACCTCTTCGGGATTGCTGGCGAAGGTGTCGTTGGCCTCGGGGTCGGGCACGGGCGCCTGCACATCCTCGTCGGTCGATTCGGCGATATAGCCCAGCATCGTATCAACCATCTCGTTCGTCAGCTGCCGCAGGTCATCGACGGTAAGCGTGTCGGCGAGTTGCTGCATGGTTTGTTCGCGCGAGCGAACCTGGGTAAAATCCAGCATGAGGAAAACCTTCTGTCGCTAAAAAAGAAACCGCGCCCCGTAGTATACTGCGCTTTGGCGAGAATGTTGCTAGACTTACACAACTTTCTGGCGCTCATGCAAAGTGAGTGTTTCATCAGGGCATTCCTGCGTTTCGGCCAGGGCAGCAGCACGCGCCGCCAGCGCCCGCAGCTCGTCGCGCAGCTCGGCGGGCTGGCGCACCACAAGGTCGCAGTTCAGCCCCAGCAGGAAATGCGCAACCCAATCGAGATGCTGAACGTTGCAGCGCATCACCACGCCTTCGGGCACGGCCTCAAGCGTGGCGAATGTCGCTTCGACATGGCGCTGCGCATATTCCAGATCGGTGCGCAGCAACACCTCCACCGCCCATGCGCCGGGCGTGGTGGCGATCGAATGAATAACGAAAGAAAGAATATCGAAATTGGGTGGTCGGGCAAATGTTGCGTCGGCCAGCTGTGC
>LJCR01001247.1 GCA_001399705.1 Kouleothrix aurantiaca | reverse complement strand
ACACACGCGTGGTGAATGGCTGGCTGCCAGGCGTGAGCAAGCAAACGCCCATGCAGGTTGATATTCCCTACGAGCTGAAATTCAATGTCGACCAGCCGCGCGACGATGCCGTGGTGCAGGCCGGCAGTGGTGGCGCGCTGGGAATAGCGATCAAGAAATTCGCCGCAGGCAAGGCCACCGCGACAATTATGGTCACGGTCGAACCGGGTGATTTCACGCTTTATGGCGTCGACGCGCAGGAAATTGTCGTGCCGGTCGAGGCAAACATCCCCTCGAAGAACACCGTCACCTTCACAATCGAGGCCAGCAAGACCGGCAAAAACACAATGCACGCCACGCTCTACATCAACGGCAACCTGTTCCAGCAGGTCGAAATCAGCGTGAATGTGGGCGAGAAGCTGCCGCCCGGCACGCCCGCCGTCGAAACCGCCGCTGCTGGCCTGACGGTCGCCAGCGCGGCGGCACTGCGCCCGCGCCCGCGCCAGACCAGCGTCAACGTTGTGATCATGCGCAAAGACCCTGGCTACACGATCAGCGTGCAGGGCGGCGGCGTGGCGCGCGCCTACCTCGACATCAGCACCGAGGCGATTGCCGACTGGGTCGCCAGCGCGCGCAAAACGCTGTATGACGTGGTGCATACGCAAGACGCGCAGGGCAACCTGGTGTACCAGAACCTTGACACCAACGTCGCGCCCGATGTGGGGCTGGATGGCATGAAGAAGCTGGCCGAGGCCGGCGCGCTGCTCTACTACAACCTGTTCTATAACAACAACCGCGACGACGCCCGCGCCATGGGCGACCTGCTGACCAGCCTGTCGCGCACGCGCCAGATGCATATCCAGGTCGTCGCCGAACGCTTTTTCTTCCCCTGGTCGTTTCTGTTCGATGGCGACGACGACGCGCTGGCAAACCCCACCTACGATCATTTCTGGGGCTTCAAGCATGTGATCGAATACCTGCCCGAGTTCACCGCCGGCAACCTGATCAACTTCGACCCAACCATCACGGTGGGCGACACGGTTGATATGGCGTTTGTGTGTAACAACACCATCGACGCGCAGTTTGGCGAGCCAGTGGTGCAGGGCCAGCGCGACTACTTCAGCACCCTGCCCGGCATCAGTGTGCAGGATTACCCGAATGTGGCCGACCTGGTGCGCCTGATGCGCGGCCCCGACAGCCCGCCGCTGATCTATTTCTACTGCCACGCGATCAGCAAGCAAACCGGCGAGGACGGCGGCGTGGATTTCTCGCGCATTTCGCTCAGCGACGCGAAGACCACGATTGCCGAAATGAAGCTCAAGACGCGCTCGGCGGTGGAGCGGCTGCGCCAGGCGCCGCTGGTGTTCCTGAACGCCTGCGAAAGCGCCGAGCTCAGCCCGTTCCTGTACGACGGCTGGGTGCCGTTCCTGCTCTCGCGCGGCGCGCGCGGCGTGCTTGGCACCGAAGTGGAAACGCCAGCGTTTTTTGCGGCCGAGTTCGCCAAGGAGTTTGTGCGGCGCTTTACGGCCGGCGACGTGGCGCTCGGTGAGCTGCTGCGCGACCTGCGCGTGGAGTACGCGCGCGACAAGCACAACATCATGGGGCTGCTGTATGCGCTGTACAGCAATGGCGACGTGATGATTGCGCGCGGGTAGAGTAACATATCCATAGATTGCGCAGATTACGCAGATATGAAGTCTATAATCTGTGAAATCTGCGTCATCTGTGGATAGATATCATTTCCCATTCCACGTTGATATGATCTGCCGAGAACACGGAGTTTAATACTCTTCCTCACTGATCTCGGTGCTCTCTGTGGCTCGGTCGTTTCCCTCGGCTAGCGCCGCCGCTGCGTGCGCACGATTTCCTCGGCAATCGCTTCCACGCTCAGCGCGGCCGGGCTGATGCGCCGGCCAGCCGCCCGCAAGCGCGCCGCCAGCTCGATCGGCGCGGGCACCTCCAGCCGCAGCCGCGCCAGCTCTCCCAGGTCGGCGAAGATCGTGGCGGGCGGCCCGTTGAGCGCCACGATCTTCGCCGACCTGGGAGA
>LJCR01001244.1 GCA_001399705.1 Kouleothrix aurantiaca | reverse complement strand
GGCCTACCACCGCCGCGTGGCCGAGGGCTACCGCAAGCTGATCGCGCAGGAACCCGAGCGCTGGCGCTCGTTCGACGCCCGCCTGCCGATCGAGGCGCTATCTGAGCAGATCGCGCGCGAGCTTGAGCCCTGGACCGAGCATATTCAGGTGATTGCGGCCGCATCGTCCGGTACGGAGTAATGCGCGGGCCGGGCCAATCAATGCGACACAATGGCGTACACGGCGTGGGCGGCAATCGCTCACGCCGCGCCCATATCATAGAACTTGGCAGTTCGGTGGGTGTCGGCCATAATCGTGACCGGCTGCCACCAGTAAGAAGATTTGGATTTACGCAGGTGCGTTACTCAGCATACTAACGCCGTGCTTTTTGCCTGCGGCAGCAAGGAAAAGACGATTCTTCTTGTGTACGATTTTTCTGCGCTACGCGCAGAAAAATCGTACACAAAGAAAAAATCGAGTACCGCTCTGCCGAAGGCTCAGCAGCCCCACCGCGTAAGTACTCAATTTTTTGTCGCGACAAAGTCCCTCCAAACCTCCCGCAAGGGAAAATCGCAGACTGCGTAAATACACGATAGTTTATTCAAGCAGATAAAGGCCAACTATGAAACTTGTGCTTGCAGTTGTTCAGCGCCAGGATGCCGGCGAGCTGCTCGAATCGCTCACCGCGCACGGCCACCGCGTCACGCGCATCAGCAGCGAAGGCGGCTTTCTCCACGAAGGCAATGTCACGCTGCTGATTGCCGTGCAGGATCATCAGCTCGAAACGCTGCTGCAGGACGTGCGCGAGCACTGCTACACCCGCACGCGCTATGTCTCGCCGCTGCCGCCGGTCGCCGAGTCGGGCGAGTTCTACCCGCCTTCCCCGGTGGAAGTGCAGGTCGGCGGCGCGACGGTGTTTGTGCTGCGCGCTTCGGATGTGGCGCGGCTCTAGCGCACCAGAGAGCGCGAATCAGCTTGCTATCACATGATTCTGCTTGACATTTTGGCCGACTGAGCGAGAATAAGGCCGGGCGAGTGCCCGTTATCATGCCCATCACGAGGAGTTGAAGCTTTGGATATCCGGTCGATCATTAGCAACGTTGTTCCGATTCTTTCTATTATTGGCTGGGCGCTGGGCGCCTATATTGTGCTGCTCTGGGCCGCCTCGGTGCTGTGGACATACCGCGACATCCATTCGCGCAGCGAGGATGTGGTGGTGCAGGTGCTGGCCGTGTCGCTGGCGCTGCTGCTGCCCTTCGCCGGCGTCATTCTGCATATGATCCTGCGCCCGCGCCAGACGCTCACCGAGAAGTACGAGCGCTCGCTGGAAGAAGAATACCTGCGGCGCGACCTTGAGGAAAAATACGTCTGCCCGCACTGTCAGCGTGGCATCGAGCCCGATTTTGTGGTGTGCCCGCACTGCCACACTGCGCTGCGCCGCCGCTGTGGCGCGTGCGACCGCGTGGTCGACCTGACGTGGTCGGTGTGCCCCTACTGCGGCGACGCCAGCACCGCCAGCCCGGCAGCCCCGGTCAGCGCTTCCTACCGCCCGCGGCTCACCGAGCCAGCCGAACTGGTTGAGCGCTGATGAAGCGATTGCGGCCGAGCTTGGCGGCGGTGTTGCTGCTGAGCGCGCTGGTTCTGGCCGGCTGTGCAACTGCCGGCAGCGGCCCCGCCCGCCTTGGCCCCACCACTGCCAGGCAGACCGGCACCGCTGCCAGCTCCACCCCAGCTGGCGAGCAGCGCGGCATGGGTAGCTCGGACGCACCCATCACGGTTGTCGAGTATAGCGATTTCCAGTGCCCGTTCTGCGCCCGCTTTGCCAGCGACACCCAGGCCAAGCTTCAGCAAGAGTATATTGACACCGGCAAGGTGCGCTTTCTCTACCGCGATCTGCCGCTGACCGACATCCACCCGGGCGCGCTGCTGGCCGCGCATGTCGCAAACTGCGCCGCCGATCAGGGCAGCTTCTGGCCGATGCACGACCAGCTCTTTCAGGGCGCGGCGGCACGGGCATGGGGCCAGGGCGACGCGGCCGACTTCAACG
>LJCR01001243.1 GCA_001399705.1 Kouleothrix aurantiaca | reverse complement strand
CGCCATGGCCGAGCCAACCGCAGTGAGCGGCGGCGCGGCCAATGCCATGCCCGCGGCCACCGCCGCGAGTGGCGGCGAAGCCATGAACGCGCCCAAGATCGCGGTTGAAGATGGCGCGGTTCTGCGCGTCTCGAGCTGGGGCAACCCGTCCGAGCAGAAGGTCAACACCGACTCATTCGCGCGCTTCAACGAAATGTACCCGAACGTCAAAATCACATACGAGCCGCAGCCCGACAACTTCCAGACCAAGATCAAGGCCGACTTCGCCGGCAACACCGAGCCCGACGTCTTCTACCTCGACTCGTCGCTGATGACGGCGCTGGCCCCGAACGACCTGCTGCTGCCGCTTGATGATGCGATGGCCGAAGGTGGCGTCAAGACCGACGACTACGTGGGCGACCTGGTGTCGCTGTTCCAGCAGAATGGCAAGACCTACGCGCTGCCCAAGGACCAGGGCTCGCTGGCGCTGTTCGTGAACAACGACATGGCCCAGAAGGCCGGCGTCGACCCGGCCAGCCTGAAGACCTGGGACGACGTGACCGCCGCCGCCAAGAAGATGACCGCCGGCGATGGCCCGGCCAAGGTGTATGGCATGTGCGCCAACGCCGACAGCCAGCGCGGCACCGCCTTCATCCTGCAAACCGGCAACCCGATCATTCAGGATGGCAAGGCCGTGTTCAACCAGGATAACGCCGTCAAGGCGATTGACTGGTGGTACGCCTTCAAGAAGGACGGCACCGGCGAGCTGTTCAAAGAGCTGGGCGCGGGCTGGTGTGGCGAGGCCTTTGCCAAGGGCCGCGTTGCGATGGTGGTTGAAGGTGGCTGGATGCTGCCCTTCCTGGCCGACCCGAGCAACGGCGCGGATAGCATGAAGTTCACCGCGCTGCCGCTGCCAATCCCGGCCGGCGGGAACCAGGCGACGCTGGTGTTCACCAATGGCTGGGCCGCCTCGGCGCGCACCAAGTACCCGAAGGCCGCCGCCGCGCTGGTGCTGTTCCTGGCCAGCGCCGCCAACCAGAAGCCGATCCTCGAAACCGGCTTCGCACTGCCGACGATCAAGAGCCTGCTGAACGACCCGTACTTCGAGCAGAACCCCAACGCCAAGGTGCTGGCCGAAGCCCCCGCGTACGGCAAGGTTGCTGACCTGGTGTTTGGTGGCCCGGCCAAGAAGGACGACGCGCTGAAGCCGATTGGCGACGCGCTTGAGCAGGTGTTCTCGGGCGGCGCCGATGTGAAGAGCGCGCTCGACCAGGCCGCGCAATCGGTTGACCAGGTGCTGAGCCAGTAGGCCCAGCTTCGGCAATGGCATTGGGCCGGGCGGGGCTACGCAGCTTCGCCCGGCCGCACACCAAGGAGGGTTCCCGATGGCCACCTCGACAACGGCGGCCGGCACCCGCAGCGCCCACCAGCGCAGCCTGGCGCGCCAGGAAGCATTTACTGCCTACCTGTTCATTGCGCCATACCTGATCATTGCGGGCATTTTCACGGTCGCGCTGCTGGTCTATGCCTTCTACATCAGCTTCACCGACCTGAAATCGTCGCTCTCGCGCACATCGAATTTCGTTGGCCTGAACAACTACATCAACGCCTTTCGCGACCCCGAGTTTCAGATCGCGCTGATCAACGTCTTCTGGTATTTTGTGATCGTCACGACGCTGCAAACCATTGGCGCGATTGCCGTGGCGATGCTGCTGAACGCCAAGCTGCGCGGCCAGCGCCTGTACCGCACGCTGTTCTACGCGCCCAGCGTGGCGTCCTCGGCCGTGATCTCGATGATCTTCCTGTGGCTGTACCTGCGCACCGGCTGGATCAACTACTTTCTCGGCACCGACATCGCCTGGATCAACGACGCGCGCGGCCTGTTCCAGCTTATTCTGTCGCCCTTTGGCGTGAAGATTACCTCAACTTTTCTGAAGGGGCCAAGCATCACCTGGATGGCGCTGATGGCCATGAATGTCTTCACCACCATTCCGTCGCTGATGGTGATCTTTCTGGCGGCGCTGCAGGACATCCCGGCCTATGTATACG
>LJCR01001242.1 GCA_001399705.1 Kouleothrix aurantiaca | reverse complement strand
GCGAACCTTCGAGCAGGTGCTCGGGCTGGCGCGACAGGTGGTAGGTGATGCGCGGCAGGCGCCGGCGCACGTCTTCAATCGAGCGCCGCAGGTACAGGTTGTTCGAGGCATCGAGCAGGGTTTCGTGGTAGGGCTGGTCGATGCGGTCCCAGGCCTCGATGTCGTAGCGCTCGGCGGCCACCATCAGCTCCTGCGCAATTGCCACCAGCCGCTCGGCCTGGGCGGGCGTGCGGCGCTGCGCGGCCAGGCCGGCGGCCTGGGTGTCGAGCAGGCAGAGCATTTCCAGCAGGTCGTCGGCGTCTTTGATCGTCAGCTCGGCCACGATCAGGCCGCGCCCGGGAGCGGTTTGCAGAATGCCATCCTGCTCAAGGCGGCGCAGCGCCTCGCGCACCGGCGTGCGGCTGATCGCCAGCCACTTCGCCAACCGATCCTGCGTGAGCGACTCGCCGGGCTTCAGCTCCAGGCGCGCAATCGCGTGCGAGATCGCGCGGTAGGCGCGCTCGGTCAGCGAGTGCTCGTCGTCAGTCTGGTGGTTGGTGATTGGTGCGTTCATAGCATGTTCTTACATTGGTGGTTGGCCGGGCGGCAGCACGCGGCAGCCGGGAATATCGCGCAGCAGGCGCTCGGGGCCGGCGGGCGAGTAGACCACCAGCAGGCGCATTGGCTCCCAGCCGGTGTTCAGCGTCGAGTGGTAGACATCGGCCGGGATGTAGATGCTCGCGCCGGGCCGGACATGAATTGGCGGCTGGTCGTCGATCATTTGGTCGCCCTCGCCCGACATCACGAAAATGATCTCTTCGGAGCCGGGGTGGTTGTGCCGCTCGTGGCCCTTGCCCGGCGCCAGCACGACCATGCCAAAGCTGAAGCGCTCCGCGTCGGTGACGGCCGGCTCGCTCAGGATTTTGATCGCGCCCCAGTCGAACACCAGCGCCTCGACGTCGTCGCCATACACAACCCAGCCCGAACCCGATTGCTGCTTCATATGCACCTTCCTGCCGGCAAAGGGCCGCCGGCGCTATTATAATCGATTAGCGCTTACGTGTTTTTTCGCGGCGCGAGCGCCTTGAACTCGCGCGTCTGCGCTTCAATCGCCGGCTCGACGGCCAGCCGCTCGATGCTCGACGCGCCAAAGAAGCCGGCAATGCCTTCGGTATGATCGAAAATAAATTGCGCATCGGCAGGTGTGGCGATTGGCCCGCCGTGGCAAAGCACCAGCACATCGGGCCGCACACGCACGGCCGCGTCGCGCATCGCCTGCACGCGTACTGCCGCTTCCTCAAGAGTTAGCGCCGTGTTTGCGCCAATGCTGCCGCTGGTCGTCAGGCCCATATGCGGCACCAGCACATCCGCGCCGGCCTCGGTCATGGCGCGCGCGTCGTCCTCGCTGAAGATATATGGGCAGGTCAGCATGTCCTGGCGGTGTGCCTCGGCGATCATATCGACTTCGAGGCCATAGCCCATGCCGGTTTCTTCCAGCCCGGCGCGCAGCATGCCTTCAAACAGGCCAACCGTCGGGAAGTTCTGCACGCCATCGAAGCCCATGGCCTTCAGCTCACGCAGAAACACCGGCATCAGGCGGAACGGGTCGGTGCCGCAGACGCCCGCCAGCATCGGGGTGTTTTTCACCACCGGCAGCACTTCGCGCGCCATTTCAACGACGATTGCATTGGCGTCGCCATAGGGCAACATGCCGGCCAGGCTGCCGCGCCCGGCCATGCGATAGCGCCCCGAGTTGTAAATAATAATCAGGTCGACGCCGCCGCGCTCGGCGAATTTGGCCGAGATGCCGGTGCCGGCGCCCGCGCCAAGCAAGGGGCGGCCCTGCGCAACCTGGTCGCGCAAGCGGCGGAGCGATTCGTCGCGTGGGATAAATGGCATGAGAATTTCCTTCGGGATTTACGATTGACGATTTGGACAGACGACGTAAAGGTTCACCACAAAGGCACGGAGGTTATGTTGCACGTTGCAGGTTTGCAGGTTGAATGTTGGAACGTTGTACTGCCGCCTGCCCGCTGCCGACTGCCCGCTGC
>LJCR01001241.1 GCA_001399705.1 Kouleothrix aurantiaca | reverse complement strand
GGCTAAGACACGGCGACACCAAGGCTGTAAAGTCTTGGTGTCGCCGTGTCTTAGCCGTAAACTCCGCGTTACCGTGGCAATATAGCTACTTGCCGCGCCACTCGGGCTGGCGCTTCTCAAGAAAGGCGCACATGCCTTCCTGCGCATCCTCAAGCTGCGCGTTGCCGGTCATCACCTCGCTGGCGTAGGCGTAGGCGTCGTGCAGGGGCAGCTCGGCCTGGCGGTAGAAAGCCGCCTTGCCGATGCCAACCACCAGCGGGCTGGCGGCGGCGATCTTCTCGGCCAGGGCGCGCGTCGCGGCGGCTAGCTCACCGGCTGGCACCACGCGGTTGATCAGCCCGAATTCGCGCGCCTCCTCCGCCGAGATAAACTCGCCAGTCAGCAGCATCTCCATCGCCTTTTTGCGCCCAACCGCGCGGCTCAGCGCAACCATCGGCGTCGAGCAGAACAGGCCGATCTTCACGCCTGGCGTGGCAAAGCGCGCTTCTTCGGCGGCCACCGCCAGGTCGCAGCTTGCCACCAGCTGGCAGCCTGCCGCCGTCGCAATGCCGTGCACTTCGGCAATCACCGGCTGCGGCAGGCCGACAATCGTTTCCATCAGCTCGCTGCACAGCGCAAACTCGTGCTCGTAGAACTCGCGCGACTGCCCGATCATCTCGCCCAGGTCGTGCCCGGCGCTGAATACCGGCCCGTTGCCGCGCAGGATCACGGCAGCGACCGTGCGCTCAGCGCCAATCGCCTGAAAGCAGGCCAGCAGCTCCTGCATATGCGCGACCGAAAGCGCGTTGCGCTTGGCGGGGCGATTCATCGTCACATAGGCAATCGCGCCATCCTGCTCGAACAGGATGTGCTGGTAGGTTTGTTCTGTGATGGCTGTCATGGTTTCCTCGTATGGATTGCAGGTTTCGAGACCGACGAACGACAACCGACGACCGGCATGCGACCAACGACGAACGGCAATTAACGAACGTCACATTTGTAACCGTAAAGGGTGTAAAGAGTTTGCGAGACGAAAGGCGTATGGCATCCTGAGTAGGCCGGAGGCCGTATCGAAGGGTGCCGAATACGGACAATCGACGCCCAGGAATGAACCACAGGGACACAGAGACACGGAGATGGAGGAATTACATGCAGCAAACTTTACTGTCCTGCCGCAGTTCTCTCTGACTCCTGACTTCTGAATCCTAATTGATGCGGTTCGTCCGCTCACCCCACTCCTTGTTGCGCAGCACAAACTTCTGCACCTTGCCGGTCGAGGTTTTGGGCAGCTCGCCAAACTCAACAGCGACGGGGCATTTGTAGTGCGCAATCAGGCCGCGGCAGAAGTCGATGATCTCGCGCTCGCTGGCCTCCGCGCCCGGTTTGAGCGTCACAAACGCCTTCGGGCGCTCGCCCCACTTCTCGTCGGGGATGGCGACCACGGCGCACTCCAGCACCGCCGGGTGCTTTGCCACCGTCTGCTCAACCTCGATCGTCGAAATATTCTCGCCGCCCGAGATGATAATGTCCTTCTTGCGGTCGCGCAGCTCGATGTAGCCATCCGGGTGCCACACGCCCAGGTCGCCGCTGTGGAACCAGCCGCCGCGGAAGGCGTCGGCCGTGGCTTCGGGCTGATTGTAGTAGCCCTTCATGACGATATTGCCGCGCATCACCACTTCGCCCATGGTTGCGCCGTCGCGCGGAACGTCGTTCATGTCGTTATCGACCACGCGCACCAGGTCGGCGGCGATCTGGCCCTGGCCCTGGCGCGCGCGCAGGCGCGACTGCTCCTCGGCGGGCAGGTCGTCCCACTCGTGGTGCCAGGCGCAGCTCGTCATCGGGCCGTAGGTTTCGGTCAGGCCATACACATGCACGGGCTTGAAATTTCTGGCCTGCAGCTGGCCCAGCAGCGTGGGCGAAGGCGGCGCGCCGGCCACAAACACCGGCACCGGCCGCTCAAGGCGGCGAGCGTTCGCGTGGCTCATCAGGCCGATCTGGACCGTCGGCGCACCGCAGTAGTGCGTCACGCCCTCAGTGTCGAACAGCTCCCAGA
>LJCR01001240.1 GCA_001399705.1 Kouleothrix aurantiaca | reverse complement strand
TGAAGGGCAGGTGCGTGGCAAAGGGCGCGCCCTCGTGCTGCGTGACCAGAATGCCAAAGTTGTGCGCGCGGATCAGCGCGTGTATGGGCGCGATCTCGCTCACCTGAAACTGCTTGGGGTTATACATCATCTCCTCCGGCGCTTGCGGGTAGCGTATAGGTGTACAAGCCGCTGCGCTCGGTGGGCGGGCTGCCCAGCCAGCGCGCCACGCACCAGCGCCTGTCCTTTTTCGAAATGACCTTTGGCCGCGCGCCGCTGGCCGTGCTCGCGCTCGATAATGGCGTCACCGGCTCGATCGACGCGCTGCAGTACCAGTGGCTGGCCCGCCGCCTGAAGGCGCTGCGCAGCCTGCCCGAGCTGTATATCGTGGTGCTGGTGGGTAACCCGCTGTATGTGAATGGCGCGTTCGCCGGCAGCAAGGAAGCGACCGAGTCGCGCGCAGTGCCGCGCCGCTCCTACTCGCCACGCGAGATTTACGAGCTGCTGCGCCGCTACCATGTCGACGTGGTGATGGGCGGCGACACGCACGCCTACGAGCGCTACACCGTGTGCTACACCGACGAACAGGGCGAGCAGCACACCATGCACCATATCGTCAACGGCGGCGGCGGGGCCTACCTCACCCAGCCGATGGACGCCGGCTGGCTCGATTTCGATGTGCGAAATACCTCAACGCTATCGCTCAGCCGCCGCTCGGTCTACCACCCCGACGTGTGGGGCCGCGACCCTGCACGCGACAAGCAGGCCGATCGCGTGGTGCTGAACGACCTGTTCCCAACCTTCAACGAGATGATGAAGAAGTTTGTGTGGAACCAGCAGCCCGACCCGCCGACCAATCCGATCGAGCGCGTGCGCGCCTGGCTCAGCCGGCAGTACACCGTCGGCGCGCTGGCGAGCGGCTTCACAAATGCGCTCAACCACGACATGCCGCCGCTGCTGCAAAGCTATGTGCGCGCCGAGCTGGCACAAACCGCGAATGGCTGGCAGCTTCAGCTCATTCCCTACATGGAAGTGCAAAACGACAGCGACCCCGCGCCGCGCCTGCAGCGCCAGCCCAACCGCGCGCGCTGGCTCGAACTGCCGTCGCTCGCGCGCACCGCCCACTCGAACACGCCGCCGCACGGCAGCCCGATGCTCAATCTGCCCGCCGAGCGCGCCGTGGGGAGTGAGCGGGTGACGGGGTGATAAGATGACGAGGTGAGTTTGCAGGTTGCAAGTTTTGAAAGTTGAATGTTGAGTTTGCACGAAGCTGCAACCTTCAAACGTTCAAACCTGTAACCTGCAACTCTTCGCGCCCTTCGCGCTCTTTGCGGTTCATTCTCTCGTTCGTCGGTCGTCGTCCCAGTTGCCCGCGCCGCATTCTTCTGCTATACTCTCTACCCGAACAGGTGTTTTGAAGTTCGACCGTGAATCGTGAATTGCGCGCCGCCAGCCGCCGCACACGGTTCACGTATTGCGTTAGGGAGACAGAGATGGAACTGCTTTACCTCGACCCAAACGCGCTTGAGGCCGACCCAAACGGCGTGCGCGAGGAACCGGGCAATGTCGAAGGGCTGGCCGCGACCATCGCCGTATACGGGCTGCTTCAGCCAATCGGCGTGGTGGAAGCCGGGCGCGGCCATTATCGCGTGGTCTACGGCAATCGCCGCCGCGAGGCCGCACTGCGCCTCGGGCTTGAGCGCGTGCCCTGCATCATCCTCGATGCTGAAGACCCCCGCACGCTCATTCAGCAGCTCACCGAGAACGTTCAGCGCCAGGATCTGAACGACCTCGAAAAGGCGCGCGCCTTCCTGCGCCTGCGCGAGCAGCTTGGCGGCGAGCAGCCGCAGAACGAGGGCGAGCGCGACGAAGCCACCGCCCGCGCGGTCGGCCTCTCGGCGCGCACGGTGCGGCGCTACCTCGGCCTGCTCGACCTGCCCGAAGAAATCCAGCAGCTGCTGCGCGCTGGCGACCTGAGCGTCACCCAGGCCCAGCACCTGCGCCGCATTCCCAACCCGCGCACCCCGGTCGAGCTGGCGCCCCCCGCCGCGGAC
>LJCR01000124.1 GCA_001399705.1 Kouleothrix aurantiaca | reverse complement strand
CCACCACACAATGCCAGCAACTACGACAGCGTCACCGGGGCTTGCCACAATCGGGCCTGACGGCAGCCGCACAATAATCCAATCCGACAGCACCCAGAGCGGCGAACTCAGCACGGCAATATCCTTCGAGCCAAGCAGCACTGTCCCAGGAGAGACAACCTGGCCGATCTCGGCGAGAATATCGGTGCGGATCGGCATGTAGCCGCCGTGCCATGCCATCGGAAGGAGATTCATGCCCACGCCCAGTGCCACAAGCGGCGCCCCGCTCACCGCGTAGTTGAGCACACACCACACAAACACAGCCACAATTGCCCAGAAAAACATCCCTGCGACGCGGAACCCGGCGAGGTTCGCAATCTGCGGCAGGAGGGCCAGCGCCAGCACCGGCCAGTAACCCGGCAGCTGCGGCTTCCGCCAGACGGCGATTGCGGCGCTTACCAGCGCGCCAATAAGTGCTATTGCAACAAACATCATAGCCGGTGTGTCTGGTCTACGCGAAGCTAGTTAACACCAGGCGGGCAATATGGAGCCAGCGCGGCCATCAGCAGGGTTGCGGCGATCATAGCGGCGGTGATTGCGCGAACAAGTGTGATACGCATTGGGTGCCTCCTCAGTCCTTTTCTTGGTGCGATAAACAACTGAGGGCACTATACAGAACGCTATGGACCGCCCGTGGACTTTTCGTGGACTTTGGAGGAATTCCGGGGCAATTTGAAAATCAGGCCGGATGCTCGTAGGTTGCGCGCTGGCGCGCTGGCAAGCTGCCGCGGGTCGTGGAGTGCAAAAGGGCAACGGTGGCGGGTTCGGGGGAAGCGCCAAGCAGGCGCAGGGCACTGGCAAGTTGCTCGTAGGTAGCGTTCACCAGCGCCAGATTGCGCTGGCGGGCCGCCACGCGCATAAGCAGGGTTGCAGTTTCTTCGCGGCAGCCGTCGATACCGAGGATTTGCTGGTAGATTTGGATCGCCTGACGCGGGTCGTTGTCTTCCAGCAAATGCGCAAGCCGTTCGAGGCCATCGAGGTATTGCTGTTGCAACAGCGAGCGCCGCCGATCGATCCACAGCGCCGCGCTCAGCGCTGCGCCGGGCAGGAAATCGCCATGATATAGAGCTAACGCTGCTTCCAGCTCAGCGGCTGTGCCAGCGTTCGCAATGGCACGCTCAAAAAGCTGCACATCATATTCGATTGCGCTCAAGGGCGATTGGATCGCGCAATGTCCAGCTTTTGCCGCCATTGCCAGGGCCGTCTGCTCACGCACACGGAAAATCGCCTTGTGCAAAGCGCTCATGCGCAGATCACTGTCGCCCCAGACTTCTTCCCACAAGCGATCAACAGTGAGCCCCGCCTCGCCGGCATCGAGCAAACGCACCAGCAGCGCGCGATGCAATGGCGAAAGCTCAACTGGCGCACCATCGACCAGGCAGGTAAACTGACCAAGGGTGACAATATACCAGCGCACCTGTGCCGGCAGATCGATTGTCGCCAACAAACGCCGCGCGAATTCCGAAACACTCGCCGCCGCCTGGAGCAGCTTTAGCTGACTTCGAACAAAGCGATGCACAAATGGCTCAGGCAAATCGGCATTTTGCTCAAACGTTTTCCAGTAGGGTTCAGCCGCTTGCCAGTCATGCGAAGCGAATTCAGCGGCTGCCTGCAATACTGCCAGGTATGCCCGCTCGGGGCGCGTAAGTGCTTCATCGTTGCCAGCAACGCTAGCAATCAGCGAAGCAAGCGCCGGTTCAGTCAGCGCAGTGCTGGTAAGTAAGCTCCGGGCCAGGTTTGCTCGTGCTCGTAAAAGTGGGGCTGCGCGCTCGGCGAGTGGGGCGAAATGAGCCGCCCACTGCCGCGCCAGTTCAGTGTGGCCAGCCAGCGCCGCTGCCCAAAGCGCGCCGGCAGCGGCAGTAGCAATACCTGATGCAACCTCTACGCGAACAGCAAGTTCATATGCTGTTTGGAAGATTTCGAGCGCGCGCGCAGCGTTGCCTTCCATAATCTCCAACTCGGCCAGGCTGTGCTGCAAATACAGCTCTTCACGATAGCGTGCGGTTTGCTGTGCTACTTCTACACCAGCAATAAAGGCCGCGCGCGCTTCACCGAAAAGACCTTCTTCTGTTGCCAGCACACCAAGATTATTCAGCGTCATTGCGCGCCGGCCCTGATTTCCTGACGCTTGCCAACAGGCGTCGGCGCGCTTGAGATGGCGTAATGCTGCACTTCGGTCGCCCTGAGTGGCATAGGCCCAACCCAAGTTGTCGGAAATTGCTGCTAATTGAAGTGGCAGCTGGCTTGCCGAAACTACCTGCGGTGTTAATTCATTTGCTGCTTCCAGGGCTTCAATAGCTGGCCCCGCCATTCCACCCAAGACCTGCGCACGCCCCAGCGTCAGGTAATATTCAAGCTGCAAACGTGGTGAAAGAGCGGCGAATGTTACTTGCTGGAGAAGTTCTTGCGCGTGATCAAACCGCCCTTGCAGCATGGCGACCTCTGCTGACGGGATCGTTGCTTCGGCGTTAATCTCGGCATCGCCTATTGTCTCCGCAAGGCGCAGCGCCAGATTGGCCCGCTCCCACAGCGCAAGATCAAGATACACCCGCACCTGTGCCAGCAACAAATCAGGCGGCAGAATGCGCTCGCGGCCGGTTTGCTCCAGGCTCGCCGCCTCGCGCCGTTCCTGCGCAAACGACTGGATGACGCGAATGCCGTTGAGATTATCCGCCAGGCGCGCGGTCAGGTCGCCCAGGCGCTGGCGCGCGGCGCGGTAGATCGGGCGCACGCGGCGGTTGTAGCGCCGCAGCAGCAGGCCCACCAGCAGCATCGCCAGGGCCCAGGCGGGGTTCCACTCGCCCAGGCTGTAGAGCCTAACTAACAGATACAGCCAGACTGGTGCAAACGCGCGCGCTGCGAAAGGCGTACCGTCGCGCAATAGTGCGAATAGCGCCGCGACTATGCCAAGCAGCACAAACCAGAAGCCTGCGCTCGCAAGCGCGCCGCTGGCGTTTGCAGCGTCGTAGTACAAAACGCCCCGCAAAAAAAGCGTGCTGTAGCCAAGCATCGGGCACATGCCTGCAATAAACCAGCATGTGCGATCGCGCCAGTGGCGTGGCTGCGGCGCACGTGCGAGCCCTGCACTGGCCAGCAGCAAAGCAGCAGGAATAAAAGGTATAAAAGAAGTTAAGACGCTTAGCAATAAGCATGCCACGGAAAAAGACGTCGTTAGGCGAAACTTGTCTTCAGTCCGGCCGAAAGTGATGGCACATCCAAGCGCGGCCAGGGTAAGAAACCATGCGCTGAGTGCATCGACGCGAAGCCAGCCGTAGGTCAGTGGCGTGTCGCGCGTGTACCAGCATACGCCTAACGCCAGCAGCACCAGCGTGGCGGGAAGTGCAGCGCGCCTTCGCCCTTTTAGGTCATTCCAACGCAGCATTTTTTGCTCAGTGCATCTGCCGATTCCGCGCCATCGTAGGCTCGATTGGCGGCGCTGTCAACCCCATAGTTAGGGCGGCATGCGTAGTATCGCTGAAGATTTTGTTATCTTTAAAGCATACGAAAGCTTTGGCAGAACGGAGCGATTAGCCAGCGTAATGATGCTCTATATCTCGAATAATAATGATACATAACGTAACAATATAATGAATAAAATGTCATTTTCAGCATTGAAGCATTCCATTGTAGGAGCATCTATGACGTGATATAATAGCCGCATCGAAACGCCTCCAAGTGAACACGAGATTTGGCCAAGCAGCCCTGATGCTGAAGCACAACTGGCATCTGCAACGATCTCGGTGAGCCGGGGACAGGGTGCAGTTAGGGAGATCAACATGAAGCGCGCAATCGTATCGGTTTTCAAACCGCATGGTGAAGGGCTGCGCCAGCTTTTTGGCTCGCTTGAAGCCGACATTATGGCATTGATCTGGGAGCGAAAAGAAGCGTCGGCGCGCGATATCTTCGAAGGCCTGCGCGATCAAGGGCAGCGCCTTTCGTATGGCGCGACGAAGACGGTACTCGATCGCTTGGTGAAGAAGCAGGTACTTGTGCGCACGCTTGATGGCAACCAGTACTTTTATCAAGCGCGCCTCAACCGCGAAGAATTTACTAACTCAGCCATCCGCGAAATTCTCGATGGCCTGTTCTCAGGGTTTGGCACGCCTGTCTACGCGCAGTTTCTCGATCAAATGCAGGAAGCCGATCCCGATCAGCTTGACGCGCTGACCCAGATGATTACCGAGGCTGAAAAAAAGAAACCCAAGGCCGAGTAAGCCAACGTTTAAATCTATCCCCGAATGCTAGAGGCAACGGAGGCCGGTAATTATGGGTACTGACGTTATACCTTACGACCCTTACCACCCACATCTGGCATATACGCTCGTTGTCGCGTGTATTGCCTGGGTTGGCGTGACGCTCTATAGTCGCTGGTTTCTCCAGCACCTGCCACGGCTGCGCGTTCAGCTCTACGCACTTGTCATCGGCCTGCCGCTTTTTGGCGAAGGGTTCGCCTATCTTATCAACCTGGTTCGCCCCGCGCCCGAAACGCGATTGGGCTATATCCTGACACATTTTCACGCGTATTATCTCCAGCGCCTGCCAATCGACTCATTTCTCTCGCCGTCGGCTGAGGAGATACTGATCCTTATGCTGGGTGGCCTGGCGACGATCTCGCTCGTGCGCTTCCTGATCGGCACGCGCCGGCTTGAACGGGCGTTAAGCACGGCTGCGCCGCTTGCCGAAACATCCTACACAAGCGTGATGAACCGCCTGCTTTCCGTGGTGAACCCGCACTACGGCGCTCTGCCGCCAATCTATGTCTGCAATCTTTCGGTGCAGCTGGCGTTTACCACAGGCATCGCCCGCCAGCGCATCTATGCGTCGTCGGCGCTGCTCGACGCGCTGACGACCGATGAGGCTGTTGCCGTGCTTTGCCACGAATGGGCGCATGTGCAGCGGCGCGATATTTTGTGGAACACTGCGGTGCGCTTGCTGCGCGATGTGCTCTGGTTTCTACCGAGCAGCCACACAGCGTGGCACGCAATGGCAGCCAGCCAGGACGAGGCCTGCGATGCCCTGGCCGCGCGCATGACGCGCCAACCTCTGGTGCTGGCGCGGGCGCTTGTGAAAGTCGCAAGTAGCAAGCAAAATAATACGCTTCCTTCGCTTTCCACTGCAAATATGTTCGCACGGGCCGGCCATACGCCGCGCACACGTGTCGAGCAAATGATCAGGCTGAGCCAGCCGTCGGGCCGCTCAGGCCGCGCTTCTGTTATCGGTGCGGGACTGTTGGGAATGCTGCTGCTGGTAGCGTCTATGCTGCCTGCGCTGCTTGGGTCGTAGTTTGTGGTTTCAAAGCACATCTGTTTCGATGTGCTGGTGATACGCATCGTCTTATTAAGCACTGTCTCCATACATCTTTTTACCCGGAAAACAAAATAAAAAAGTACCAGGAGTTGTGCGAGAACTCCCGGTACCGCTGACAAACGATTGCTCCGAAGCTGCTGGCGTTCAGAGAGGGGGCGTTTGTCTGCCATAAATTATAACATAATGGTCAAGGTAAAAAGGTAAAAATTCGTTAACATAGTATCACACTATGTATTGCTACGATACGCCACCTCGCGCGCCGTTATGCCTGTGGAACGGGCGCGCACCGGTTAATGACCTTAAAGCGGAGGAACACGTGCCATATCCAACACCGCCCTAGTGTGTACGCTGTGCGCAAGGCTGGCTCGGCTGTGCGAGAGCTGGGCTGGCCGAGGGTGCTACTTGTAGCATCTGCGTTCAGGCTATCCAATTGCGTATTTTCGTAGTACGTCCGAAGCTGCTGGCGTTCGGGAGTGGGGTTTTTTGCGTCTTTTTTTAGACGTTGTGCGGGCGGCATGTGCCGACAGCTTTTGCGCCCGCAAAGACCTCCACGAACTTCCCTCATTGTTCATCGCCCGCATTAGGCTGCCAAAAATGGCAGATGGACCAGTTTGGTTTGGGCTGGAACACGTTTCGTAGGAGGTCAGAGAATGAATCAGCGACGACCAGTATGGTCGAGCCTGCTGCGCATGGTGCTGCTGGCAGTGGTCGCGGTTGCGGCGCTGCCTGGTGGCCCAGGTGGCGCGCGGGTTGCGAGCGCCGCCACCAACACCCTGCACATCAGCGTCGTGAGCGCGCGCACCGAGCCGAAATACCCCAATGGCGCGCCGGGCGCGCCGGGGGTAACTGCCGGCACCGCCATTACCCACTATAAGTACATCATCAACGAAGACAATGTGGGCGACCCGGCCCAAGCACGCAACGCTGGCTGCTCGCCGTCGAACGCGAATTACCCGGCGAACTGCCACTGGCCCTCGATTCAGGCAATGACCGGCTCGAGCCCGATTGTGACGCAGGGCGACCAGTCATCGCTCGACGCGTCGCTGCATGGCCTGAACCTGCCAGATGGCAAGTACCTGATCTCGGTGATGGCCGACAATTTCAAGATCGACGGCGCGCACTTCACCATGCCGCTGGCGAACAGCACCCCCATCAAGGTTGGGCTGCAGCCGCTGCCGCTGCCAACCGCCACGCTGCGCGCGCAGGTGTTTGAAGACAACGCGCCAGTGAATAGCGGTCCCGACCTGCCGGCCGAGCGTGGCCTGGCGGGTTTCCGCGCTGCCATCACCGACAGCCTGGGTGAGGTGACAACCGACGCCTATGGCAACCCGCTCTGCAC
>LJCR01001239.1 GCA_001399705.1 Kouleothrix aurantiaca | reverse complement strand
CCCCGATTTCTGCCTGGGCGTCTTCAAGTGCAACCGCGCTGCCGCTGGCCTGGGAAGCCTGCGTGCGCAGTCCATCGGCCTCGGCAGTTTTGGCGGCCAGCTTCTTCTGCAGCTCGGCGATCTGCTCGCTGAGATTCTGCATGTTCTCGCCAACCTTTTTCATTTCTTCGTCGTTGTTGTTACCAAACAAGCCCATATGAGCCTCCTTACAAAACCTGCTTCGATATTCCCACCGGCGGCGCAGGACGAAAGATCAAGCCGGTAACCTTCAGATAGGACGGGGCGCGGGCGAAAAAGTCACGCGCATCAGGACGCTGCCACCGGCTCCAGCCACTTGGTGCCGTCTTTTGCGCGCTGCGCGCTCCAGCCGGTGCCGGAATCGCCTTCCAGCTTCCACCAGGTAAACCCATCCGCCTCGACCGGGCCTTCCAGAACGCGCACTTTATCGCCTTGCTTAAACGCCGCAGTTGGCGCAGATTTCAGGCGTGGCTCTTTGCGCCCGCGCAGCACGCTCCCCTGGATATTCACCACCTGCGCGGTGCCGCCCGCCTGCAGCACAAGCTGGGTGGGCGTTGCCGGAACGGTGGGCGTTGCAAACACCGGTGTGCGCGATGGCGGTGGCAGGGTGTTCATGGCCTCTGCCTGCGGGCCAGACTGGCCGGCTACAGCCGGGGCATTTGCCCGCGTGCGCGTGTACCAGTACGCGCTCAACGCTACAAGCACAAACGCAAGAACTATGCCGCCTTGAATCAGGCGGCGCCGGCGCTGCTCGTAGTAGCCGCCCGGCAGGCCCTTGCTGCGGCGCGCATTATCGTATGCACGGCGGTACTGGTAATAGTGCTGATAATAGAAAGGGTGCGGTTCGCCATGCTCTGCGTCGGCAATGCCGCGCCGATACATCTCCTCCGTATCCATACGGTCTCTGCTCCGCTGAAACGTCGTTGCCGGGTGGGTCGCCGTAGTGCCAAGACAGTCGCCAGCCGCCAAACCGGCCGGCCGCCTCAGCTCCAGCGGTAGTACGAAGCTACCCAGCAAGTTTTATTCCGAAAATTAGCTGATCACGAGGTCGTCGCGCCCCATCTCGCGCAGCAGGCGTGGGTACATTTCATACATGGGTTCGACACTGGGCAGCAGCTTGAGGATTTTGGGGATCGGGCCTTTGGCAATGATGTGGCGGCGCGCCAGCGCGGCCATCAGGTTGACTTTGCCATGCCAGAACTGGTGCGCAACATCGGATTTCATGCTCATCTCGATGTCGGGCTTCAGGCCAGTGTCGTCGCCCCACAGCACATCGAAGATTGCGCCGGGCTGGGTGGGGGGTTTGGCGGCGTTGATCGTCACCACGGCGTGGGGGTCATCGTAGCGAAACTGGATGACGAGGTTGGAGGCTTTGATTTTAGGCGCAATGCGCGCGTCGCTCTTGGCTTCGTCGTACAGCCGGCCCATGTAGGTATAGAGCTCGTCATATGTTTTGAAGACCGCCATCGTCGCGTCCTTTCTGCACCTGCGCGGATTCGCACGATTATACGGGCGATGCCGCAGCAGCGTCAACCGCGGGCCACAGGCCGGCCAGCACCGGCGGGTCGATATCGCCGCCGCTGAGAATGATCCCGACGCGCTGCAGCCCGGCCGGCATGCGCCTGGCCAGCACGGCGGCCAGCGGCACCGCGCCGGAAGGCTCGATCACCAGCTTCAGGCGCAGCAGCGCAAAGCGCATGGCTTCGGCGATCTCGTCTTCGCTGACGGTCAGAATATCCGCGACGTGGCGCTGCACGACGGGAAAGGTCAGCGCGCCCGGCTGCACCACGCGCAGGCCATCGGCAAGCGTGGCGGGGGGCGCGGTTGGCAGTGCCGCCGTCGGCACGATGTAGATCAACTGCGGCTGTGGAGCCAGCCACGCGCCAATGTCCGGCAGCGCGGCGCGCACGCCCGCCCACAGCAGCAGCGCGGCCAGCATGGCCAGCGTGATAACCTCGCCCCAATCGACCCCGCGCAGCCAGAGGCGCGCCCGCTGCGCGCGTGTCAAGAGCAATATCGT
>LJCR01001238.1 GCA_001399705.1 Kouleothrix aurantiaca | reverse complement strand
ATGCAACGCTGCGCGAAGCCGCAATGTACCAGCGGCAGCGGCGCAGCGAGCAAGCAGATCGCACGGCGCGTGCGGAGCGGCGGGTGATCTTGCGGCGAACCGACCTGCGCCAGAAGGTGCGGGTGCGCAAAACACGCAATGCAGTGTGCTTCGTGGTTGATGCCAGCTGGAGCATGGCGGCCGACGAGCGCATGCGCGCAACCAAGTCGGCGGTGCTTTCGCTGCTGCGGGATGCCTACCAGCGCCGCGATCAGGTCGGGTTGGTCTCATTCCAGCGCGATTATGCAACGCTGCTGCTGCCATTAACAAACAGTATCGAGCTGGCGCAGAAATATTTGCAAACAATGCCTACTGGTGGTAAAACACCACTTTCGCGCGGTTTGCTTATGGGCTACGAGGTGCTTGACCGGGCACGCAAGCGCGACCCGGAAATCATCCCACTTATGGTGCTGTTGACCGATGGCCAGGCGAATGTTGCCATGGGCGATTTGCCGCCTCAGGCCGAGAGCTATGCGCTGGCGGATTTTATGGCCACGCAATCGATTCGCTCAGTTGTAATTGATACCGAGCACCCGATTTTCGAGCGCGGACTGGCGCGCCAGCTGGCGCATCATCTCAAAGGCCATTACCATCGCCTTGAAGATATTCAGGAAGGTGGCTTGGCCGAGCTGGTTCGCTCGGAACTCAACCGAAAATAGGATGGCCCGGATACTGCTGGACAGTACCCAGGCTACAGGGATAGATTGAACACACACAGTTGGAACACCTATCAGGAGGATCGTTGGTCATGACCGATCAGGAGCGCCCCGTTGAGGAGCGGAATGAACTGCTTGACGATTTGGTGAATGCCGCCACTGCGGTGGCTGACACCGATGAGACAAAGCAGCCGGCTGTGGAAGAGCAGCCAGAATCGGCGGCCCCTGCGGCAGCCGAGGCGACACAAGCAGCCGAGGCGCCCTCCACTGAGGCAGAGGGCGCTGCATCGGCTACAGAAGAGCGGCCCGCGTTGATACTGCCTGAGGCAGAAGCTCCAGCTACGACCGAGGCAAGCACTGCCGAGGCCGCGTCAGAGGAGCCCTCGGCCGAAGGCGCAAGCTACACCCCAGTTGAGGACGACAGCGGCAAACCACGCCGCGTGAAAGACCTCGAGCCGGGTATGGAGCTTGATGGCCGCGTGACGTCGATCGCGTTGTATGGCATTTTCGTCGATATTGGCGTGGGCCGCGATGGCCTGGTCCATATCTCCGAAATGAGCGATACGCGGATCGACTCGCCCAGCGATGTCGTGCAGATTGGCGACACGGTCAAGGTGCGCGTCAAGACGGTAGACCCGGATGGCCGGCGTATCAGCCTGACGATGCGCTCGAAAGAGCGCGCCAACCAGCCGCGCGAGCGTGGGCGCAAGAAACCCGAACTGAACCGCGATGCGCTGGCAGCTCTGCGCGTGGGCGATAATGTCGAAGGCACGGTGACGGGCATTGCGCCGTTCGGTGTGTTTGTGGACATTGGCGTCGGCAAGGACGGCCTGGTGCATGTTTCTGAGCTGGCGGAGGGCCGTATCGAGAAGGCCGAAGACGCTGTGACCGTTGGGCAAACCTACACCTTCAAGGTGCTGGAAGTCGATGCCGACGGTACTCGCATCAGCCTGAGCCTGCGGCGTGCCGCGCGCGGACAGCGCCTGGCTCAGCTCGAAAAAGGCCAGATCGTCGAAGGCACCATCAGCGGGCTTGCGCCGTTTGGTGCATTTGTCGATATTGGCGTGGGCCGCGACGGCCTGGTGCACATCTCCGAACTGTCTGAGCAGCGCATCGGCAAAGTCGAAGATGCCGTTAAGGTCGGCGACACCGTCAAAGTTCGCGTGCTGGATATCGACTCGGGCAGCAAGCGCATCAGCCTCTCGATGCGCTTGGAAGACCGCCCGCGCGAAACGACAGCGCCATCCGAGCAGCGTGAAGATCGTGGCCGCCGCGAAGACCGTGGGCCGCGCGGCCCGCGCCGCGACCGTGATGAAGCCCCGCGTGCTCCTGAGGTGTATAGC
>LJCR01001236.1 GCA_001399705.1 Kouleothrix aurantiaca | reverse complement strand
CACGCGAATGTCGTGGGGCTTGATCGAGACTTCGGGCGCGTCGTCGACTTCGGGCAGCACTTCCACCGGCGCAAACGAGGTCTGGCGCGTGTTGCCGGAGTTGAAGGGCGAAAGGCGGATCAGGCGGTGCACGCCGGCCTCGGCCTTGGCAAAGCCGTAGGCGTAGGTGCCGCGAATTTCCAGCGTGGCGCTTTTAATGCCCGCCTCGTCGCCGTCGCTCTGATCCACCAGCGTCACTTTGTAGTCGCGCGCTTCGGCCCAGCGCGTATACATGCGCAGCATCATAGCCGCCCAGTCTTGCGCGTCGGTGCCGCCCATGCCAGCCTTGATCGACAGAAAGGCGTCGCGGTCGTCGTAGGGCGCGCTGAGCAGCAGGTCGATCTCCTGCCGATCCATCGCCTTGGCGGCGCGCGTGTACTCGGCGGCGATCTCCTCGCGCAGCGAGTCGTCGTCTTCGGCGTCGGCCAGCTCCTGCAGCTCGACCAGCGTGGTGATCTGCGCTTCAAGCGACTGCCAGCGGTCAAGCTCGGCCTTGAGGGCCGTCAGCCGCTGCATGAGACCCTGAGCTTCCTGGGGGTTATTCCAGAGTGTGGGGTCGGCGCTGCGCTCTTCGAGCGCGCCGATCTGCGCTTGCTTGCCGGCGAGGTCAAAGCCGCCCGCGGACGCTGGCAAAGCGCGCCCGCAGGGCCTCCAGATCTGTGCTGTCCACATGTCCTCCGATGTTGGCGGCCTAGCACGGCCTTACGAAAAATCGATACTATTTGCCGAATGACCACAGACCACGGATAACCGACCACGCATTCGTCGTCAGTAGTCGGTTGTCGGTTGCCATAGCCAGAAGCGAACCTCAGCCGTGCTGTACTAGCCGCCCACAATCCGCTGGTTCGGCGCGGCCAGCACGGCCAGCATGGCGGGCAGCGCCTGGGCCACATCCTCGTGCAGCACCACGGCGGCGTGGGCGTCGAGGTCGGTGCAGCCCTGGTTGATGATGATCAGTTTGGCGCCGTGGTCGAGCGCGGTCAGCGGCAGCTCGCAGGCGGGTGCAACTTCCAGCGCCGTTCCGGCGATGATCATCACGTCGCAGGTGCGGGCGGCGCGCTCGGCCAGCCAGTAGATTCCGCGCGGCAGCAGCTCGTCGAACAGGACGACGTTGGGCTTCAGCAAACCGCCGCAGCTGCAGCGCGGAACGGCACCTTTCCGCACGCGTGGCAGCACCGCCGTCGCCGGCACCTGCTGCTCGCATTCCAGGCAGACGGCGCTGCGCAAATGGCCGTGCAGCTCAAGCGCTTCGTGCGAGCCAGCGCGCTGGTGCAGGCCGTCGATGTTTTGCGTGACGACGGCGACGTGCTTGCAGCACAGTTCGAGCTGCGCCAGGGCCTGGTGTGCCGGGTTGGGCTGCGCGACGCCAATCGTGTCGAGCAGCGGGCGCATCCAGCGAAAAAAGCGCTGCGGGTTAGCCCGAAAGCCACGCAGCGACGCGATCTCCATCGGGTCGTCGGCCCGCCACAGGCCCGAGTCGCTTCGGAAGTCGGGGATGCCCGACGGCCGGCTAATACCCGCCCCCGTCAGCGCAACAATCCGCCTGGCGTGGTGAAGAAGCTCTGCTGCCTGTGCAATCGCTTGCTGGTCCATCGTCGCACCAACTCTTTCGGAATGCAGCCATCATGCTACCACGCAGCGTGGTTTTCGTCCAACCTGAATGTCTGCAATGCGCTATGCCACGCGGCTAATGCATCACCAAGAAAGTATTTCGGAAATCGGCGAAGAACACCAGCATTGCAATTGCCAATCCCTATTTCCCATCCCTAACCCCTGCGCTGCAACTAGGGCGTGCCGTCGTCGGGCGGGGCGGCGAGCGCGGTTGGCATGCCGCGCACCACCAGCCAGCGCTGGCCGTCGTGCTGCCATTCCTGGGCCAGGTAGCCGGGCAGGCTGCTGCGAGTTGGCAGCGCCACGATGGCGGGCAGCCCTTCCGGCACATGCATATGCACAAAGTCGCCGAAATGGTAGCGCCCGATCTCGGTGACATTGTTGATCTG
>LJCR01001237.1 GCA_001399705.1 Kouleothrix aurantiaca | reverse complement strand
GACCTGCATGTCCTCCTCGTTCTACGCCTCACCCCGAGGGAGGCCGTCCAGGGCTGTCGTGTACTGAATGCCGCCCCAATGCGGCGCGTAGCGCTTGACGAAGGCGGTGAGCTTGGCCCCGTCACCGAGCGCCGCATCAAGCTCTCTGAGCAGCGGCCACATCCCTTGTGTCTCCACCACCTCGTCGATGGCGTCGCGCATCGCGCGGTAGTGGTCGTCGGTCGCAATCCCGAAATCGGCGCGCTGCGCCGGCGTCAGGTCGGCGGAGAGCAGCAGATTCATCACCAGGTCTTCGACGATCGGGCGCACTTGCTCGCTCATGCCGCACCTGGCCGAGGGCCGACCGGCACAGGCACGGTGCCGCTCCGCGCGGCCGCCACTGGCGGCTCAAGCGCCGCCAGTGCTTGAGCGATCGCCAGCGCCTGCGCCTCCTCGACATAGAACAGCTCAACCGCGGTCTCATCACGGTTGAGCTGCATCAGCGCCGGCCGGAACAGCGGATCGAGGCTGTCGGGCAACGCCAGGAATTGCTCCTCGTTCAGCTCCACAATGACCTTGTGGGTCAGGATCGTCCGGCTCGTGTTATCCAATGAGTAACCTCCAGCTTACAAACCGGCCAGTCGGCCCAATCAGGTCGATGTTCTCCTGAAAATGGGTTTGCATGTACTCCAGCGCGGCCAGGGCTCCATCGAGAACCGCCAACACCGCGCTGACCTCGTGGTTCGGCGTGGTCAGAACGACGTTGTACTTGCCCGTAGTGATCTGCATTGCCGGCTCCTTTGTGCTTCAGTGAGGGTCGCTTTCTGCCTTCTCTATTGTAGCACATCCTCAGATACTTGTCAAGTAATTCGACGCAACGAGGTGTGACGCATGGCTCTGCAAAGCCATGCGTACACACGAAACGCTAGATAGACAGAGAGAGGATTAGCCGACCACGTCGAGGAAGGATTCTTCTCTGACCTCCAGCACGCGCACGGTCTGGAAGTACACGCGCGGCCCGTTTTCGACGAGCAGCACGTAGATGCGCTGATCACTTTGGCGGCGCAGTTCGAGCATTTCACGCCTGCCAAGTAATATGAGTCGCGGGTCGCGACGCCATTCTAGTATATATTCGACGACCTTACCGGCGAGGATGCCGGGGAAGTCCTCGTCAAGCGGAGTGTACGTCACGACGTTCATCTCAGGCGAAAAACGAGTGGCGGCAGCGCTGGCACCAGCCGCAGCCGAGCGCTGTCTTCTTAATCGCCAGGTGCTGGCAATACGGGCACCGATGCCAGCGCCCGCGACGAAAGAAGCGATTATCAATTCGGCGAAGCCAGTCCACGATCTCACTCTTCGTCTAGCGGCAGGCCGCGCTTCCTGCGGAACGACCGCCGGGCGATTTTTCGGCGGCGCTCCAGATTGTTTTTTGTCCATGCCTTCCACTGCTTTAGGGCGCGATCGGGGTTGTTCTTGCGCCACTCGCGCGCCTTCTCGCGCCGCTGCTTGATGCGGTCAGGCTGCTGCTCGTACCCGGTGCGCGCGGCGAACTCGGCCTGCTCCTGGGCGTGGCGCGCGCGCCTCCTCGTCGGGTGGGTTATCCCGCCTGGCCTGCTTGCGATAGTCGTTGTTGCGCTTGCGCTGGTGCGGCTTGCAGTAGGCACTGTAACGCTTTTCGTCGGTGTAGCGCTTGGCCTTGATCTCGAAGAACTCCTCGACCGGGCGCAACGGGTCGCGGGGGTCGGTAATGCCCGGAGCTTCGACAAGGCGGGCACAGTCCGGACAAACCTTGTGAGTCGTCGGCAGCTCAAACGGGGCGCTGCTCGGCCCGCTATTGATCGGCGGCTTCTTGGCCGCGTCCTCGGGTTCCATGCTGGCCTCCACGTACACGAACGCGGAGGCCAGTATAGCACATCACTTCTGGCGTGTCGATATGCGCCGTTTTCGGCCTTTGAGCTGCCCTGGATAGGGGTCACTTGACAAGTATCGAGCGCCAAGGAGCGTCGCGCGCTTTTTCCGTCGCGGCGGGCGGCCGCCGGTGCTTGCCGCGCGCCCGCAGC
>LJCR01001235.1 GCA_001399705.1 Kouleothrix aurantiaca | reverse complement strand
GTTCCGGCCGCGCGGCGCAACCTTTGCCGACCTGAGCGAGCTGACGAGCGAGCTGAAAGATCGTGGGGCCGAGCTGCTGGTGATTTCGGATGACCCAGCCCCCGCGCAGGGTGCCGATGCGCTGCTGCCGTTCGCCGCCGGCATGCCCGAGTGGCTGAGCCCGATCGCCGCGATTGTGCCGGGGCAGGCGCTGGCCCTGCACCTCGCCGTCGGGCGCGGCGGCGACCCCGACCGCCCGCGTGGCCTGAGCAAAGTCACGCTGACGCGCTAACACGGCAGAGGAGCTTCGCGCTATTTGCCACAAAGACACGAAGGCACGAAGCGAATAAAATTGCTACAGCTTTCTGTTTGTATGGGTTTTCTGCGCTTTGCACAGAAAACCCATACAAACAGAATCATTTCTACCTTGCTGCCGAACTTCCTGAGCTTGTCGAAGGGCAGGCAAAAGCACGGCGTTGAATACGCGATAGTGAAGCCAAATTGCGCGACTGCGGAAGCCTCATATAGATCGAGAAAGCGATGCAGATCGAAACACTCGCCCAGCTGGGCGACACCTACGACCATGTCTATATTTCGCCGCACCTCGACGACACCGTCATTTCGTGCGGCGGCGCGGTGGCCGCGCAGCTCGCCGCCGGGAAGCGCGTGCTGTCGGTGACGCTGAGCACTGCCGCGCCCGACCCGGCCGGGCCGTTTAGCGCGCTGGCCGACGAATTCCACGGCCAGTGGAAGCTTTCCGCCGCGCAGGCGGTTTCGGCGCGGCTGGCCGAAGAGCGCACAGCAATGGCGCGCATGCCCGGCCTCGACCACTGGTGGGCTGGCCGGCTCGACGCGATCTACCGCTTCCCCGAGGCCTACAACACCCGCGAGTCGCTGTTCAGTGCGCCCGACGCGCGCGACCCGCAGTTCGCTGACCTCGGCAGCCTGTTTGCCGACCTGCGCAAGCGCATGCCCGGCGCGCAGTTCTATGGCCCGCTTGGCGTCGGCTCGCACGTCGATCACCTGATTGCGCACGCCATGCTGCGCCAGGTCTTCGGCGCGGATGTGCGCTTCTACGAAGATCTACCCTACTCGATTACGGCCAGCGCGTACCAAGAGCGCATGGCGCAGCTGGCCGGCGAGCAGCTCACGCCGCGCGCGGTTGCAATCGACGCAACGCTTGGCCAGAAGATCGAGGCCATTCATGCCTACGCCAGCCAGCTGTACGAGCTGTTTGGCGGCGCGGCGCAGATGGAGCAGCAGATCGCAGATTATGCCGCCAGCGTTGCGCCGGCCGGGGCGCGCTACGGCGAGCGCGTGTGGCGGATCGGGTAGGACAGGTTTCAAGTTGCAGGTTGCAAGTTACGACGGCTGACCGCCGACGAACCGAAGGATGTATCGCAAAGGCCGCAAAGTTTTGAGCTGCGGTAAACCTGGAACCTGCTAACTTGCGACCGTCAACCTGCAGCCTGCTAACGCAACATTCAACACGCAAAACTCAACACTTCTTGCGCACCCGCAACCGTGACCCCTACGCCCTCAGGCGAGCGAGCAGCGCGCGGGCGGCGGCGGCCAGCGGGCCAAAGCCGGCGGCTTCGGCCAGCTCGGCAGCAGAAGCGAGCAAGGGCAGAGCCCGCGCGGGCGTGCCGAAATCGCGCTCGATGCGCGCGACCTCGATCGCGGTGCGCACATACTCGGGCAGCAAGCGGCGGCTGGCGCTGTATTCGAGCGTGTGGGCCAGGCGCGCCCGCGCCGCCCCAACATCGCCCCGCAGCGCCGCTATGCGGGCCAGCCCGTGCTGCGCAGCCGCGTAGACAAAGCCATACAGCAGCTGCGGCACCGCCAGCGCGGCCAGCAGGCGCGTTTCGGCGCGGGCGAGGTTGCCGCCCGCCAGGTCGAGCAGGCCAGGCCCCACTTCCACCCCCATGCGGTGCGACTGAAAGGCTGGCTGGTCGCGCAGCTGCGCCGCCAGCGTCTCGAAGCCAGCGCGCGCCCGCCGAGGCTGTGCGGCGCGTATTTGTGGCACGCCTGCTCATGGCCGAGGCGCTGCTCGACTGGGATGG
>LJCR01001234.1 GCA_001399705.1 Kouleothrix aurantiaca | reverse complement strand
CCGCGCGCGCCCAGACTTCCGCCTACTGGTTCACGCAGACGGCGACCGCCTATACCAACTGGCTCAATGCCGGCAAGCGCATCACAATGGCCGACACAGGCCTGAATACCGCCTTCGACCGCAGCCTGGTGATCAACAAGCAATCGCAGCAGCCCGCCTTTGGCTCGTGGCCGGCCGCCACCAACCCGGCCTACGCCTACAAGGTCTGGGTGCGCGACTCGGCGGTGACGGCGATGGGCATGGACGCGACCGGCCACCTGGCCGAGGCCGAAAAATACTGGAACTGGATGGCCTCGGTGCAGCTGGCTGGCAGCTCGGGCGTGCTCTCGGCCGGCAACTGGTACACGAACTACAGCGTCTGGCAGGCGAACCAGTCGATCTCGTTTGTCGAGCCCGAGCACGACGCCATTGGCCTGTTCCTGGTCGGCGTCTATCGGCACTATAACCTTGTGAAGGCCACCAACGCCGCCGCCGCCACCACCTTCCTGAACGGCATCTGGACGCAGGTAACCCGCGCGGGCGACTTCATCCGCAACAGCGTGGGCGGCAACGGCTTTGGCGCAGCCGACGCCTCGATCTGGGAAGAAGGCATCGAGTATAACACCTTCACGCAGACGACCTACGCCGAGGGCTTGAACGCCGCTAAGTATCTGGCGACCGAGAAGGGCGACACGACGCGCGCCACTAACTACCTGGCCAGCGCGCAGACCATCCGCAACGCCATGACACGCTCCTACCTGGCGTCGCCAAACCGTGGCCTGTGGAACGACAGCAACCGCTACTTCAACCGGGCCGTGAACACCGACGGCACCGCGCGCACGCTGGTCGACTCTTCATCCGACCTGCTGTGGGTGTTTGGCCTGCTGCCCACCACCGACACGCGCGTGCTCGATCACCGCATCAAGGTGCTCAGCACCGTCACGCACGACAACTGGGGCATTGCGCGCTACCAGGGCGATGAATTCTACCACTCCAGCATCTACAGCCCCGGCGGCGTGAACGAGGCCAACGCGGCCGAGCCGGTGTGGCCGCAGATGGTGATGTACGCCGCCATGCAGGAGCACTGGACCGGCAACGACACCTGGGCACTGGCGCGCCTGCAGTGGTACGCCAGCCGCACCGGCCGCGGCTTCGTCACCCCGGGCGAGGCAGTGGACTGGACCAACGGCCAGCCGCTGATCAGCACCGCCGCCGAGCCGGTGACCGGCGCGTGGTACCAGATGGCGGCGCTAGGGTACCTGAATCAGTTCGATCCGCGTATGCCCGCAATTCCATAGGCGTTCGCGCCAAGCACGATCGCGCAGATGGCCGCCAGAGTTCGCTCTGGCGGCCACTCGCATTTTTCAAGACCATTGACGCTAAACTGCGCGAGAACGAGTGCCCGCAGCACAGGAACGACACTAACCATGACCGAAAACGAGTGCCCGCAGCACAGGAGCGAGTGCCCGCAGCATAGGAACGACACCAACCAGGACCGAAAACGAGTGCCCGCAGCACAGAAACGAGCACCCGCAGCACAGGAGCGAGTGCCCGCAGCACAGGAGCGAGTGCCCGCAGCGCAGAAACGAGTGCCCGCAGCGCAGAAACGAGTGCCCGCAGCGCTAAAATGCCCATTTCTCTTATCTGAGCGTCACTCCTGCTCCAAATGTATAAATTGTTATACAGAATTGTTGACAATCGCAGCGCACCATCACCGTCACTGCGCCCTCGCGCTCTCACTACCTTCGCATCCTGAGTAGCGCGGAAGCGCGTATCGAAGGGTGCGAGGGCTCCGCGCCCTCGCGCTCTCACTACCTTCGCATCCTGAGTAGCGCGGAAGCGCGTATCGAAGGGTGCCAGGGCTCCGCGCCCCCGCGCTCTCACTACCTTCGCATCCTGAGTAGCGCGGAAGCGCGTATCGAAGGGTGCGAGGGCTACGCGCCCTCGCGCTCTCACTACCTTCGCATCCTGAGTAGCGCGGAAGCGCGTATCGAAGGGTGCGAGGGCTCCGCGCCCTCGCGCTCTCACTACCTTCGCATCCTGAGTAGCGCGGAAGCGCGTATCG
>LJCR01001233.1 GCA_001399705.1 Kouleothrix aurantiaca | reverse complement strand
GCTGCTGTTCGGCAAGCCCTTCTACTCGACCGAGAGCCACGACGCCTGGGTGCTGGGTTTTGGCGATTGGGAAGACATCTACCGCGTGTTTACGCGCCAGGGCAGCCTGAGCGCCGATGGCGTGCCCGACCGTAGCTGGGTGCTGCGCTGGGGCTTCGATGTGACGCTGCTCAAGCTGGCGACGCAGGCGCAGGCGGTGCGCAACTACCTGCTGCCGCCGTGGTTCGATCAGTCGCGCGCGCTGAGCGACCCCGACAGCCAGAAGAAGGCGTTGCTGTTTGGCGTGGGCGCGTGGCTGGCGCTGCTTGGCGCACTTGGCGCGCTGCGCTCGCGGCGCGGCCTGCTGGCGCTGCTTGTGCTGGCTTTTGGCCCCTACTTCCTGTTCTTAGTGGGCTACTGGCACGCCGACGAAGAGCGCTATTTCCTGATGGTGATGCCCTGGATGGCGCTGCTGGCCGGCTATGCGCTATGGCGCGGCTATGATCGCGTGGCGGCGATTGGCGATGGCCGCTGGGCACCTGCCGGGCTGGTGCTGGCGCTGGTGGCGCTGACGCTGGTGATCGCGCCTTCGTGGCCCTACAACGCGAAAAAAGTGCGCGAAGAACCCGCGCTCTACCGCGCCGACACCGACGCCTACACCTGGCTGCGCACCCACACCGACCCGGGCGATGTGGTGATGACGCGCCTGCCCTGGCAGCTCAACTGGGTCAGCGAGCGCCCCGCGCTGATGGTGCCAAACACCCGCAGCCGCGAGGTCTTTCTGAAGCTGGCGCGCTTCTATGGCGTGCGCTATCTCGTGCGCGACACCTTTGCGCAGCCCAGCGCCGACACGCGCGATCTGCTCGACGGCATGCTCGAAGACGACCAGCTCGGCTTTGAAGAAGTGTATGCAACGCCACCCTATCCGGCGATAGTCGACGGCCAGCCGACCGAGCTGGTGACGCATGTGTATCGGCTGCCGGCCGATTATGGCGGCGTGGCGGCGATTGCTCCATAGGAATTGTTGTGCGACCGTTGAATATTTGTATGCTCACCTCGTCGTACCCGAAGTACCCGGGCGAAACGACGGCACCGTTTATTGAGGAAATTGCCGCCGGGCTGGTGCGGCGCGGCCATGCCGGCGACGCCAACCGTGTCGATGTGGCCGTTCAGCAGCAGCGTGTGCCCGCCACCGCTGCCCCGCAGCCGCGCGACGACGTTGGGCCGGCCGGGGCGCACCTCGTCGAGCTGCACTTCAAGCCCGGCCGCGCGCAGCCACTCGGCCACAAACGCGGCGATCGCGCCCTCGCCAGCGCCACCCGCCACCAGCGCGGGGTTGACCGAATCGATCGCCACCAGGCCGGCCAGCAGTCGCTCAAGCGTATCCATTATAGTTTCCTCTTATTAGCAGTGTGCAGTTCGCAGTCGGCAGGTGCATTATCCACGCTACAATGCGATTCTCACCGATACATTGTTCTCAAACCGCGTAGCGTCAACAAACCCTATTCCCCATCCCCCAACCCCGCGCTGAAAGCGCTAGATCTGCCAGAACAGGCGCAGCACCAGCAGCAGCGTGGCGAAGCAGATGGCCATCATGCCCGCGCCGACGCGCAGGAAATCGCCAAAGGTGTAGCTGCCCGGCGCCATCATCAGCACGTTGACGGGGTGGGCGATGGGCGTGAGAAAGGCCGCCGAGCACGCCATCGACACCGCCACGCCGACGGCGCTCGGGTTCACGCCCAGCTGCACCGCTGCGCTTACCGCAATCGGCCCGATGATCAGCGCGGCGACCTGCCCGCCCACCAGCTGCGACAGCAGTGCGGTGAAGAGGTAGAGCCCAGCGATCACCGCCAGCGGGCCGGCCGAGGCCAGCGTGAGCGTGAAGACCTGCCCGATCTGCGCGGCCAGGCCGGTGGAAACCAGCGCCGTGCCGATCGGCAGCATGCCCGCGATCGGCACGACCACGCGCCACTCAATGGCGCGGTAGGCGTCCTCCGCGCTCAGGCAGCGCGTCAGCACCAGCGCCACTGCGCCGGCCAGCATTGCCTCGGAGGTGGCCACCAGCC
>LJCR01001232.1 GCA_001399705.1 Kouleothrix aurantiaca | reverse complement strand
GCCGCACGACGCCGCGACCAGCCTGGGCAACCCGGGCGGGCGCTTCGGGCCGCAGGCGCTGCGCGAGGCCCTGCGCGGCGTGTTTAGCTGGCGGCTGCAAAATGGCCGCCTGGCCGACATCGACGCGGGCGTGATCGATCTTGCCGCCGTAGAAGTTGCCGATTTTGGCGATGTTGCGCTGAGCTACCACGACACCGCGCTGACCGTCGAGCAGACCTACGCGGCGGTGCGGCGCGCGCTGGAAGCGGGCTACACGCCGCTGGTGGCGGGCGGCGACCATGGCATCACCTACCCGCCCGTCAAGGCGCTGCACGATTCGATCACCGGCAAGCTGGGCATGATTCAGCTCGACGCGCACTGCGACCTGATGGATTTTTCGGATCGGCAGGGGCGTTTTTCGGGCAGCAGCGGCATGCGCCGCTCGGTCGAGCTTGATCGGTTCGCGCCGGCAAATCTTGTGCAGGTCGGCCTGCGCGGCTACGCCACCGTCGAGCAGTACGAGATCGGGCGGCAGCTTGGCGTGCAGCGCATCACGGCCACGCAGTTTGCGACGCTTGGCGCGCAGGCCGCCGCCGAGCAGGCGCTCGCGCTGGCCGGCGATGGCACCGACGCGATTTACCTGACCATCGACCTTGATGTGATCAATCCCGGCGAAGCGCCCGGCACCGGCTGGCCCGAACCCGGCGGCCTGCGCGCGCAGGACGTGATCGATTTTGTGCGGGCGGTTGCGCCGCGCCTGGCCGCGCTCGACATCGCTGAGCTGAACCCGGTGTACGACACGCCCGCACGCACAACTGCGCTGCTGGCCGCGCGTCTGATGCTCGATTTCATCACCACGCGGGTGAGAATGGTGTAGCAGGAGTCAGGATTCAGGGGTCGGGAGCCAGAATATTCTTGGCTTTCTGAAACCCTCTGACTTATTACGTCAATTGCTTTGAATGACGCAGCTTGCTTACGTTCGCTAACGCTGCTGACTTCTGTCTTCTGAATACTGAAGGAGGTGCTATGGCTCTCAAAACCACCGACCTGTGCGACGCGCACGCCGACGAGCTGCAAATCGCCGCGCCGCTGTTCCGCGATTTTGGCGGCACAGCCGCGTTTGGCGGGCCGATCAGCACGGTGCATGTGTACGAGGACAATGTGCTGGTGCGCGCCGCGCTGGAGGAAGCGGGCGCGGGCCGCGTGCTTGTTGTCGATGGCGGCGGCTCGCTGCGCTGCGCGCTGGTGGGCGACATGCTGGGCGAAATTGGCGTAAAAAACGGCTGGGCCGGCATTGTGGTGCATGGCTGCGTGCGCGACTCGGCCGAGCTGGCGCAATTGCCGCTGGGCGTGCGCGCCCTGGCGACCAACCCGCTGCGCAGCGAGAAGCGCGGCGAAGGCCAGCGCGACGTGCCGGTGGCTTTTGCGGGCGTCACCTTCACGCCCGGCCACTACCTCTACGCCGACGCCGATGGCATCATTGTCGCGCCGCGCTCGCTGGAATAAACATCCGCAGATTACCCAGATTGCACAGATTACGCAGAATCTGATGAGGTGATGTGCGTGAGAAGCGCATCCTGAGTAGCGCGAAGCGCGTATCGAAGGGTGCGCCGCGTTCTCTGACAAACGCACGATGCACTGTTAATTCGCTTCTTCGCGCCTTCGTGGTGAAATTCCGCACTCTTTTGGAAGAAAAGGAGCGCACGGTGCAACTCGACCTGATCCGCACAATGTACGACTACACCTATTGGGCGCACGCGCGGGTGCTCGCGGCGGCTGCGCGCCTAAACGATCACGACTTTGCCGCCACGCCGTTGGGCGGGCTGGGCAGCGTGCACAGCATTCTCACGCACACGCTGGGCGCCGAGCGCGTGTGGCTGCGCCGCTGGCGGCGCGATGCGCCTATTGGCATGCTTCAGCCCGCCGAGGTGCCCACCTTCGCCGCGCTGCAGGCGCTCTGGCACGAGTCCGAGCCGGAGATGCGCGCATTTCTCGCCAGCCTCCATGAAGACGATCTGAGCGAGGTCATTCCCTACCACAACCTGAGCGGCGTGGCCATGGCAAATC
>LJCR01001230.1 GCA_001399705.1 Kouleothrix aurantiaca | reverse complement strand
GGCCGAGGTGCTGAAGGCGCGCCGGCCCGAGTTCAAAACCATCGCGGTTGAGCCCGAGGGGTCGCCGGTGCTGTCGGGCGGGCAGGCTGGCCCGCACAAGATTCAGGGCATTGGCGCGGGTTTCGTGCCCGATGTGCTGAACACGGGCATTATCGACGAGATCATGCAGGTGGGGAACGACGACGCCTTTGACATGGCGCGCCGTCTCGCCAAGGAAGAGGGCCTGATGGTGGGCATCAGCTCGGGCGCGGCGGCCACCGCTGCCTTGCGCCTGGCGCGCCGCCCCGAGAACGCCGGCAAGCTGATCGTCTTCATTGTGCCGAGCAACGGCGAGCGCTACCTGAGCACCGCGCTGTTCCCCGAAGAAGCCTAAATCCCGAGACCAAAAATCAAGAACCAAGAACCGCGAGAGAAGTTTCGCGGTTCTCGGGTCTTGATTCTCAGTTCCTGGTTCTACTCCAGCCCGCGCACGCGCAGCTCATCCACCCCTTCTTCAACCCCTTCAACATACTCGGCTACAGCCAGCAGATTATCGCCGTCGGTCAGGTCGTCCACCTGGCCGCGCAGGGTCACCACGCCGCCGCGCGATTCAATCGCGATGCGGTTGACGTAGGCAGTGGTGCTGCTGTCGGCGCGAAAGGCCTCGCGCACGCGCGCGCTCATCTCGTCGTCGCTGGGCATGAAATCACTGTGGTGGTTGGCGTCGTAGGGCTCGTCGAGCGAAGAAACGCCCAGGCCGCTCGCAACCTCGGCGCCGCCCAGGTCGTCGCTCGGCACCGTCGGCGGGTCGACCGGCGGAATGTAGGTCATGCCTTCCTCAACCGCCTCCATGGCGTCGTCAGTCTCGCCCTCGCGCAATTCCAGCTCGGTCAGCAGCTCGATATTGTCCATATCCTCGGGCTGGCCTTCGGGGTCGTCAAGCTCTCCTCAAGCTGCGCCTGTGCTGCCGTATATTCTCCCTGGTTATATGCCACAATGCCCACGCAGAAAAGAGCGTCGCCGACCCAGCGAGGATCCCCTTCTGCGCGCAAGGAAGCGAGGTATTCCTCATAACGCGTCCGCGCCGTGGCATAATCGCCTTGATCAAAGGCGAGGCCACCCAGAATGCCGAGAACAAAGTTAAATCCGTGTTGGTCATTTAGCTGCCGATGTACGTTGAGGCTTTCCTCAAGTAAGTCACGTGCGCTCGTAAAATCTGCCTGGCACCATGCCAGCCTGCCTGCCTGGGTTAATGCCCGAGCAGACCAACGGGGCAGCGCGGGATCTGCGCTCGTGTTTGCCCCAAGCTCACGACTCAAGGTCAGGGCTTGCTCAAGCCATTGGCGCGCTTCACTCAAGAACCCACGCACTTCCCAGAACTTGCTCATCGCCGCACTTAATCGCAGCGCAGATGCGCTATCGCCCTGTTCAAGCGCCCAACGCAAACCAGCTCGTGTATTGTCGTGTTCAACATCCAGGCGGTTCAGCTCTCGTACCACTTCCGCTCCTGCAAGCTGAGATTCCGCCGACTCGGCGAGCGTCAGGTAATGCAGCAGATGGGCATTGCACGCCTGCCTGGTATCGCCGGCCTGCTCCAGCTTTTCGCCGGCAAACTGCCGAAGGAGCTCGTGCATGTCGTAGCGCGCCACGCCATCCCAGCGCAGCAGCGATTTGTCGATTAGGACGGCAAGAGTCTGTGGCGTTGCCCGCGCGACCTCGGCGGCTGCATCCTGATCGAAGCCGCCGCGAAATACCGACAAGCGCGGAAAAATCTGCTGCTCCCCGGCCGACAGCAGCCGCCAGGAGTGCTCGAATGCCGCGCGTATGCTGCGGTGGCGCTGTGGCATAGCCCGCAGTTCGCTTGAAAGCCCCATACTGCTGCGCTCAATCGCATCCGCGATTGCTGTGCAGGAGCGCGTGTGCAGCGCGGCCGCCGCCAGCTCAATCGCCAGCGGCAGCCCTTCGACCAGCCGGCAGATTCGCGCGACTGCGCGTGCTTCGTCTTCGGCAGGCGCAAAATTCCGCCGCACCTGGCTGGCGCGTCGCAAGAACAATTGCACCGCGCTGTAG
>LJCR01001231.1 GCA_001399705.1 Kouleothrix aurantiaca | reverse complement strand
AAGGCTGGCTCCATCGCGCGCATCGCCTCGGCGGGCGGCGCGGCGTCGAGGGCGGCGCGCACCTGCCCGATGAACTCGCGCACCGCCGGGGTATCGAGCACATATTCATCGCTCATAGAAGACCTCACTGTCTGTTTGGGGAATGTTTACCACGAAGATACGAAGGGAAGAACCAAGAACCACGAACCGAGAACCGAGAACCGAACACTCAAGCGTTTTGTTTAGCCAATGTTCTTATCAAAACTTCGTGTCTTCGTGTCTTCGTGGTTCCGTTACCTCAAAGCTTAGCGCCCGCGCTCGCCGCGCACATACGGCACACCCAGCGCGGCCGGCGCGCCCAGGCGATTGCGCACCGCCTCGCGCGAGCCAAGCACCAGAATGATGATCGTAAAGGCGTAGGGCAGCATTTGCAGGAAAAAGCCCAGGTAGGGGTTGTAGAAGAACGGGTTGCGCAGGCCAAGAATTGCGGTCGGCCCCTGCACATCGAGGATCAGGCGTCGCAGCGCGCCAAAAGCATACGCGCCGAACATCGCGCGGAGCGGGTTCCACTGCGCGAAGATCACCAGCCCGACTGCGATCCAGCCCTGCCCGCTGGTGGTCAGCTCGCTAAACCAGCCCGGCGATACGGCCAGACTGATCGTCGCGCCCGCCAGCCCGGCCAGCGCGCCGCCCACAAACACATACAGGTAGCGCAGGCGGTAGATATGCACGCCCATCGAGTCGGCGGCGGCGGGGTACTCGCCAATCGCGCGCAGGTTCATGCCGGGGCGCGTGCGGTAGATGTAGTACCAGGCGGCTGGCGCGAGCAAATAGCCAATATAAACCATCACGCTCTGGTTGGTGAACAGAATCGGCCCGAGAATTGGAATGAGCGACAGGCCCGGGATCGAAAACGCTGGCAGCAGCGCCCCGCCGCCCGCCTTGCTCAGGCCCTCGCCCAGCACCAGGCTCAAACCCGTGCCCACAAACGTCAGCGCCAGCCCGCTCACCACCTGGTCGGCCTGCAGGTGGATGGTAATCACCGCGTGGAGCTGGCTGATCAGCCCGCCAACCAGCATCGCCGCCAGCACGCCCAGCCACGGGTTGCCGCTGGAGAGCGCAACGCTGAAACCGCTCATCGCGCCCATCAGCATCATGCCCTCGACGCCCAGATTCAGCACGCCCGCGCGCTCGGCAAAGATCTCGCCCACGGTGGCGAACAGCAGCACCGTGCCGCTCGCAACGCCCGCCTGCAGAATGATGATTGGGTCCATATGTTCCCTTGGTTGCAGGTTGGAAGGTTCGAAAGCTGGAATGCTAGCCCCGGTGTTACCCTGAAACGTTCTAACATTCAAACATGCTAACGTGTAACTCGGAGCCGCACGCGGTAGCGCAGCAGAAAATCGCTGGCGATCAGACAGACCAGCACAATGCCCTGGATCATCTTGGGGATGCCCGAGGGCTGAATCTCGCGCCCGGCCAGGATCAGCGCGCCAAACAGGATCGACACCAGGATGATCGCGAAGGGGTTGAGCTTGGCGAGCCACGCGACGATAATGCCGGTGAAGCCGTAGCCCGGCGAGATCTGGCCTTGCAGGCGGTGCACCACGCCGCTGATTTCCGACATGCCCGCCAGCCCGGCCAGCGCGCCCGATAGCATCAGTACCAGCACGGTGTGGCGCGCGATCGGGATGCCGGCGTACTGCGCGGCGCGTGGGTTGTCGCCAATCAGGCGGATCTCGTAGCCCCAGCGGCTGCGGTTCAGGATCAGCCACACCACCACCGCCGCGACCAGCGCGAAGAGGAGGCCCAGATGCGTCGTCAGGCCACTGAATGCGCGCACCGAGCGGGCAAAATCGGCCAGGCGCGGCAGCCATGCGTTCTTGGGGAAGACCGCGCTCATCTGGAAGCCGCCCTCGCTCCACACGCCAAAGATAAAGAAATCGTTCCAGGCGATCGCGATGTAGTTCAGCATCAGCGTCGAGATGATCTCGTTGACGTTGAAGCGCGCCTTCAGAATGCCCGGGATGAAGCCCCACGCCGCGCCCGCCGCCATGCCCGCGATCATCA
>LJCR01000123.1 GCA_001399705.1 Kouleothrix aurantiaca | reverse complement strand
TGCTACTCATGGACAACTCCTTACTGAACAGGGTTGGCAACTCGTCAGTATAGGCGAAGTCTGTGAGTAGCGCACATCGCACTCCAGACTGAACTGTCAACCGTTTTGGAAAGTGTTAGCTACTCAGAGCGTTTGCTCAAATCGGTTCTCAATGACAGACATATTTCTGGATATATCAGTGAGCTACCAGCAAAACACCGGCAACGCAAAGCCCTGATTCACAAGCAAACCATGGGTCAATTGGTTGGGCAGTATTGCGACCAAACCGCACCGAATAGTGGTGCTGAACCAGCCGAACTGAAGGAAGCGTGGATTTCTCTGACCATTACCATCGAGGGTACTCAGGAGGAGCAAGAAGTGTTCGCGTCGTTGAGTGAAGTAGTAACTGAACGAAATGAGCTTATACACCACTTCTTGCCCAAATGGGACATGCTCTCGATTGACAGCGGCAGGGCGGTTGAGCAATACCTTGACCAACAACGTGATAAAATCCTGCCAGTTGTAGCTCATCTTGAGAGTCTTGTTCAGGCCATGCAGGAAATTAAGAAAGATCTTGCCAGTGCATTGGCTAACCCTGATTTTTTGCAGCAGTTTTTGGATAGGAAGTTAGACGAACAGGATTGAATCCAAACTCGGCTACCGCCGAACACGCGCTTGCAGCGGACGCCGCTTCGCGTCGAGCGAGATCGTACGTTTTTCAGCGTCAGTTTCTGCTACAATGTGGTTGCCATTTACCAGCAGCGGCGCCGCTAAAGCGCAACCCGTTCGGCGCATTCTCGTCTCACATGCGGACAAAATCTTGCCCTCTCCACCAAACAAATAGAACAGGCAAGCTAATGGTCATTTCACGATATCGATGGATTGTTTGTCCTATGCTCGCGGTCATCATGGTTTTGACGAGCTGCACAAGCGTTCATCAATCATCGCATACAGTTCCCTGGTCGAAACAACTCACAGCGGTGCAAGATACCATCGCCAAAGAAGGCGACGACCTTGTACTCCACTCGGTTATTGTGCAACCGTCTCCCGGGTTTGACAGCACGAATCCCACAACGATGGATTTGGCGGTTCGCTTCGAGTTGATACACGCAACGAAAATGCCTGCTGAGACATCATTTGTTGTACGTGAAGTAACCTTCAAAGATAGCGCACCACAAACCACTGCTATCCTGCAAGATGGTGGTAGATCGGAAATAGTCGATACGGTGCCGTTGCCACGCGCATCAATCGTTCAAGTCAGTCCACGCGAAGCACTTCGCGCAACGCTTACAGAAGGCCAAGCCCATCTTGGGCGGCAGATTGGAGCGGCAGACTTTCTCGTGCGCCTGTTCCTCGATCAGCAAGTTCCGGCCAGCGTAGGGGTTCCAGCAGCATGGAGTATCGTCTATTTTGGCAAGCCGACGTGGCTACGTGTGTGGGTAGATGCTCGCACAGGAACAGTTCTATCTCTTTCAACTGAGGCACCACAATAATTGCACAATGCCGGCGCGCCGAACACGCGCTTGCAGCGGACGCCGCTTCGCGTCGGGCAAGATCGGGCGTTTTTCAGCGCCAGTATCTGCTACAACATCGTTGCCATTTATCGGTGGCGGCGCCGCTAAAGCGCAACCCGTTGGGGCGTCAAATCCAAAGCCTTACGCTAGACAGAAGCTATTGATTTTGCTGGATTTATAATCGCGTGTTTTGAATTGACGCAACGAAATTAACTTGGAGTTCAAATTGAATAATATACTTACCACCGCGATGTTGCCTCAGCTTGACGATTTAGTTGCAACTTTCGAAGCACTTGATAAGCTCAAGCAGCACAGCGACTACTCAGATATTCCATCATCAGTAGCTAGTGAGTTTATTATAGCGAGCATGGCAGCTATACATCGTATTGCCGGCATCGAAAGCCCATATTATGTTCAGACTAAAGCAGCCATTGAAAAACTTAACGATTATTACCCTCAGTTGCGTATACCACATGTAGCAGGAGCCATTAAGGCATTACGCTCTGCTGTGCAATCGGGATATCTTACAAGTCTTGAACAACTCGTTCACGCCAATCTATTCTCAGATTTCCTTGAAATGGCACAATATTTACTCAGCGAAGGTTATAAAGACCCTGCAGCAGTATTAGGTGGGAGTGTGCTTGAAGAACATTTACGGCAGCTTTGCGGCAGACACAATATTTCAACAGAAGTGACTGACGCAAAAGGTACTTACCCCAAAAAAGCAGACAGTCTAAATGCCGACCTTGCACGTAGTAATATTTATTCAAAACTTGATCAAAAGAGTATTACTGCATGGTTAGATTTACGGAACAAGGCAGCTCACGGAAAATATAGTGAGTATAATCATCAACAAGTCGAATTCCTACTCAACTCTGTAAGAGAATTTATTACTCGTAATCCAGCGTAACAGTAATGGCGTAGCAAGCTGTATGAGCAAATCGCACCTTGCGCCCCAACACGCGCTTGCAGCGGACGCCGCTTCGCGTCGAGCGAGATCGTGCCTTTTTCAGCGTCAGTTTCTGCTACAATGTCTTTGCCATGTATCGGTGGCGGCGCCGCTAAAGCGCAACCCGTTGGGCGGTTTCATCAACTGTCGGCGTCTGTTCATCTCCTCCCTGATAAAGTGAGTTTTGTCAGATCACCCGCTACGCAACAAGTAGGAAAGCGCTCAATGCCGCACGAATCACCGCATGTAAATCCTCAAAAAATGTATCTCTTCCAACGCGTCAATCTCAAAACTGTGCTTTGGAATGCGCTCGTTGGAATCCTGGTTGTTATCCCGATTGCAGCCCTCCTTTTGGGTATCAAGTCTGCTTTGCTGATACAGACTCCAGCTTTTACGGCATACAGTTTGCGCGGCTTGCAGACCGCAATCACATGCTTCCAAGTGTTCCGCAAACGTCGGCAATTCCGTTGGCTCATATCCACCCTTGCCGTAGTTTTCCTTGCTATTATTGGCAGCCTTCTCGCAATTTTAGCGATGTTTAGGATAGCTGATTACCCACTTCTTCTATTATCAATCTTAGTTCTCCCGTTAGTAATATTTGACCGTATTGCGCACAGAAGTAAACTATAGGCTGTGCATTGCAACTTTTCCAATAAAAATATACAACCGCCAAACACCGCCCAACACGCGCTTGCAGCGGACGCCGCTTCACGTCGAGCGAGATCGTGCCTTTTCAGCGCCAGTTTCTGCTACAATGTCAGTGCCATGTATCGGTGGCGGCGCCGCTAAAGCGCAACCCGTTGGGCGGGCGCCATCAAGGTTTTCTCAAAATCGAACAAAAATTCGATGCCAAAAGTCTGAATAGTCAAACATCTTGTAGTGTTATAATCTGAGATGAGCATCTTGTTCAAGGTGAAATTATGTCTATAAATTTCCAGTCAATGTCTGATGCAGACTTACTTCGGGCTTATAGTGATCTCCTCAAGGAGTGGAAAAAAAGAGGCATCATTAAGAGCAAGAACATAACCGGAGATCTCGCAGAATATACAGCTATTACATATTACAGAAATACACCAAGGCTACCTAATCTCACCCCCAAAGCTCCTGGTACCAAGAGCTTCGACGCAACAGGAATTGATGGTAAGCGATACAGTATCAAAGGGGTAAGCGGTCGTGTAACGGGATCATTCTTTGGTCTAGCCGATCCTAACAATACCCAACCAGTAAGCCCTGCGTTCGATAACGTGATTATTGTCAAGTTTGATGATGACTATGTAACCGAACGCATTATCGAAATAGATTGGCAAATTTTTCTCAAATATCGAAAGTGGATTGATCGACAAAAGTCGTATAATTTACCCTACAACAACGCTATAATATCAGATTCGAAAACCATTTATCTCCGCACGTAATCACACTAAATGCTTTACAAAAACAAGCACCCGCCCAACAAGGCGTTGCAGCGGACGCCGCTTCGCGTCGAGCAAGATCGTTGCTTTTTTGAAACTCAGATTTGGTACCATTGCCTGCTCGATCTATAGGGGCGGCGCCGCTGAACGCCAAGGCGTTCGGCGGCTACCGTCAACGCTTGTGCTATCATAGTTCTCCGTGATTTCAAGCTCTGTGCGATGAGACTGTGTAACATCCATGAAACTCTGGACCACCTTCCACACCATTTTTGATTCTGACGATGGCTCGCTTCCAGAAATCGATATTGACCATGTCTCGCCCGCTGGCGTAGCTGCTATGTGGATGTATCTGCGAACAGATGCAACCGGTTTCGCTGGCGACGCTTGGTTCTGGCACCTCAGCACTGGACGCGAAACATCCATTGATTCCGTTCCAAATGCAGCAGCGTTAGTCGTCAGTGGCGAAGCCGAGAACTTCCATACAGTGTTACACGGTATCTCGTATTTCGACGCCGTTATTCCTGATCTTGGCGTTTTTGTCTTTCAGGAGGCACTCGCTCTTGATTACCGTATGGGTGATCAGTGGAATGCTGCAAATGTGATCGCCCTCTTTGAACTCCTACGTCAGCTCCAGCGCCTTGATCCAGATGCCCATATTTCGCTCTCTCCAACGTTCTTCCATTCCACGTGGCGAGAGCGATTTAGTACCGCATTGAGGGCATACGTTCAGCAAGCCGAGCAACGGGAACAGGAACTATCAGGGTAACCATCTATCCATACGTTCCGCATCGGCTGCCGCCGAACAAGCCGTTCCAGCGGACGCGCTTCGCGCCACGAGATCGGTGCTATTTTAAAATGTGATTTCGTGCTGAGCGTCATTCCGATCTTGAAGGCGCGCCGCTGAACGGCAGAACGTTAGGTGCATCACGGCTGCACGCCTCTTTCAATTCACACCTGCAGCTCCCGCAGACTGCACCGCCATCCTCTTAATCTCCTTTTCATTTCAAGAGTCTACGATACCATTGCTAGGAATATGTCGTAATCATCAGGGCATAATCAAATACGCCTGTTGAGTTCAGTTTGCCATTTCCTTCGGTTCTGAATGAAAGAGTACGCCGTGACCACACCGCTAAAACAGAATAGCAAAGCTCCACGCTATTTCGTCACTGGCCTATTTATCAGTGCCTTAGTGTTCATTGCAGTATGGCCTGTTTTTGCATTGTATTGTTATGCCCCTTTGATCTTTCTCGTGTCCCCATCTCCAAATAACAGCGAGAATCTTGGCAAGGTATCATATATCCAATTAGAATGTCACAAAACCTGGATTTGGGGTTATTATGCAACGGATGCCCCCTGGGAACAGACTCTCGCTTTCTATAAAGGTTACGGCTATACTTCTGCCTCAGGCAGCAATCAGTATGTTAGCCGTAGTGAGCAAGGCCATCACCTTTTGCGTCAAGTTAGTTTACTTGATAAGCAATCTTTGGAGCTTCTTCATGACGAAACTCTTCGAACCAATCTTATAAGAGCATTCGATGCAGGTCAAACAGTGTATACTTTCGGTCTGGCTTATACAGAAAATATTGAGGCATTTGAGAACAGTTATTGCCGAGGAGACTGAAGTTACGCTGGCAATTCTAATCCGGTTCTTGTGAGGTTCCACCTGAAAAGACCAAGCTCGGAGCACAAACACAAATTGCGAAAGCACCTAACACGCGCTTGCAGCGGACGCCGCTTCGCGTCGAGCGAGATCGTGCGTTTTTCAGCGCCAGTTTCTGCTACAATGTGGCAGCCATCAATCGGGGCGGCGCCGCTAAAGCGCAACCCGTTGGGCGCGTCACCATATATTCTCCGTCCAATATCCTCTTGATCTTTCATCGTTCGCATGTTATAGTACTTGTACAATTGTACGAGTATAGAGGCGTGTATGTTTTTAGTTACCGATACCTCCATTATCCTTGCGGTGGTGCTTAATGAACCCACTAAATCTGAACTTGTTCGTCTCACAACCGGCGCTGAGCTTGTCGCCCCTCTTTCTCTTCACTGGGAAATTGGTAATGCCCTCTCTGCGATGATCAAACGCAAACGCATTACGCTTGCTGAAGCACGTCAAGCTCTACTTGAATATCAAAAGATACCCATTCGTTTTCTTGATGTTCCACTTGATGATACTGTGCTTGTCGTCGAACAACATCAGATTTACGCCTATGATGCCTATTTCATCGTCTGTGCCCGCCAGCAATCGTGCTCGCTTATCACCCTTGATAGAGGATTGAAGACAGCTGCTCGTGCTGCCCAGATTAGCGTTGTGGAGATAACACCATGAAGAGCTATACGTTTTCCGAAGCTCGCCAAAATTTTGCCGCAATTCTTGAGCAGGCCCGACGAGATGGAGCGGTACGTATTCAGCGTCGTGATGGGCAGAGTTTTGTCTTGACACCGGAACCACAAACAGCATCACCGCTGGATATTCCCGGTGTTCAGTTACATCGCCCAATAACACAACAAGAACTGCTCGAAAGTATTCAAGAAAGCCGCCGGAACTACGAATAATCTTGTACTACTAGGCTGCGCCCAACACGCGCTTGCAGCGGACGCCGCTTCGCGTCGAGCAAGATCGTGCGCTTTTCAGCGCCGGTATCTGCTACAATGTGCTAGCCATTTACAGGGCGGCGCCGCTAAAGCGCAACCCGTTGGGCGCAGGCTATCAATGCCATACTAAAGCCAAAGCAGAAATGTGATAGAATATTAGTGCTGGTTAGCTAGATTGTCATGAGGATCTTATGGAAAGTTCCGCTGCCGATAACCAAACCTCTAGTGTTGCCCCTCAGTCTACTAC
>LJCR01001228.1 GCA_001399705.1 Kouleothrix aurantiaca | reverse complement strand
GTGCAGCTACGGGTGCGGCCATTGGCGCGGTCGGCGGGCCGGTTGGCATGGCCATCGGTGGCGTGGCTGGCGCGGCCACTGGTGCAGTTGCCGGCGCGGCTGGCGACGCTGCGGGCGAGGCCGCTGAGGACTCGTTCAGCTCCTACGACAGCGATTTCCGCACCCACTACGAGACCTACGGCACGGCCAGCGGCTACGACTACGACCAGTATACGCCGGTCTACCGCTACGGCTACAACCTGGCGACCGACCCGACCTATCGCGAGCGCGACTGGGCCGACGTCGAGGGCGATGCCCGCCGCCGCTGGGAAGAGCGCAACCCGGGCACCTGGGATCGCTTCAAGGACTCGGTCCGCTACGCCTGGGACAAGGCGCGCGGCGCCATCTAGCCTCTAGGTGAGAGTGGAAACAACGCGGGGAGCTGGTACGCCAGCTCCCCGCGTTTTTGGCGCTCGCTGGTATACTATCGCTACGAATACGCAGAACAGAAAGAACACTATGCATGTTGTTATTGTTGGCGCTGGTCTGGCCGGGCTCACCTGCGCGCGCATGCTCGACCGCTGGAAAGTTGACGTAACGATTGTGGAGGCGGCGGACGACGTGGGCGGGCGCGTGCGCAGCGACACTGTTGACGGGTATACGTTTGACCGTGGCTTCCAGGTCCTGTTCGATGCCTACCCTGCCGTCTTGCGCCAGCTTGATCTGCCGCGGCTTAACCTGCGCGCTTTTGCCCCTGGGGCAATCATCTGCCTGCCCGGCCGGCGCGTGGTTCTCACCGATCCGCTGCGCGACCCAAATTGGGCCGATCGCGTTGCGGCGGCGAGTACGCTGGCGATTTCTCCGCTCGATAAGCTGCGCACCCTTCGCCTTGCGCTTGAGCTGCGCGGCCAAACAGTTGACGAAATGCTCGCTGGCCCCGACGAGACAAGCTACAGCTTTTTGCGGCAGCGCGGCTTCAGCGACGCCATTATCGACATGTTTTTTCGCCCATTCTATGGCGGTGTTCTCTTCGACCGCGCCCTCGAAACCAGCGCGAAATGCCTGCGCTTCGACTTCAAAATGCTGGCCGATGGGCAGGCCTGCCTGCCCGCCAGTGGCATGGGTGCGATCAGCGAACAGCTTGCCGCGCCGCTGCGCGACCGTGGCCGTGTGCGCGTTGCAACAGCGGCCGAAGCTTTAATCACCGAAGGCGAGCGTGTGCTAGGCGTGCGGCTGGCTGGTGGTGAAGAAATTCATGCTGATGCGGTGGTTGTGGCAACAGCCGCGCCCGAGGCGGCACGCCTGAGTGCGGCACCAATGCCCGAAGGAGCGCGCGGCACCGTGACACTCTACTACGGTGGTGATAAACCCTTTTACCAAGGCGCAAAGCTCCTTCTCAACCCTGCGCCCGGCGCGTTTGTGAACAATGCGCAGCTCTTGACCAACGTCGTTCCCGAATATGCCCCGCCCGGCAAGCATCTGCTCTCCGCAACCGTAATCGGTGTACGTGATCTCGACGATGCCGAGCTGTTCAGGCGCGGGCTGCGCGATCTGCACGCCATGTTCGCGGGAGATACACAGGCACAGGCGGCGCTGGCAGGCTACCAGCCACTGCGCTTGTACCGCATTCCGTTCGCACAATTCCCGCAGGAGCCGGGCGTGCATCCAGGCCTGCCCGACAATCGTAGCGGGCGCGATGGCCTGTACTTTGCCGGTGAGTTTACCGAGGCCAGCAGCCTGAACGCAGCAATGATCAGCGGTGAGAAATGCGCGGCCTGCGTTGTTGAGGATCTGGCTGGTCGGGTGTGATTCGCAGCGTCGCCCGGGACTCAAACATAGCGCAAAGGGCTTGTGCATATAGGCGCGAGCCCTTTGCGTTCATACCACGCGCCAGAATACTTCATTGAAACACAGCACCAGAAACAAAAGAATTAAGTGGATTCGGTGTAAATTACATAATCAATAGTATATAACGAATATACGTCGCTAAATTACCGAGAAAATCAAATCATATTTACATAAATATTTTTAAATGATTTATGATGGCTATTGTACACGTGCTGTCTTGGGG
>LJCR01001229.1 GCA_001399705.1 Kouleothrix aurantiaca | reverse complement strand
CTTCCTGATGGTTGATGGGAATCGAGCGAAGCTTATGCCTCGTCGCCGTAGATTTCCTTGAGCAAGCTGGGCTTCTTGGGCGCCGGCTTGTTCTTCTCGTCGCGGCGGCGCGCAGCGTCGGCCTGCTGGGCCTGGCTGGTCTGCAAGCGCTTCATGAAGCGATCAACCTGGCCAGCGGTATCGACAATGCGCTGCTCGCCCGTATAGAACGGGTGGCAGTGCGAGCAAATATCGACGCGGACGTTCTGGCGCGTCGACTCGGTTGGCCAGTTGGTGCCACAGGTCGTGCAAACGATCGTGGTATTGAACACTTTCGGGTGAATACTATCTTTCACAGGGTTGCTCCACTTTTGGGTTTGAATTAGGCCGCGCTGCTTTCGGCTGCGGGGGCGTTGTACACGCTCACCTGCTTCTGCGTGCGCGAGTAGTGCTCGAAGGTAACCACGCCCTCGACCATTGCGTAGATGGTGTGATCGCGGCCAAGGCCCACGTTCACGCCCGGCTTGATCTTGGTGCCGCGCTGGCGCACAATCACTTCGCCGGCGTTGACACGCTGGCCGCCATAGCGCTTGACGCCAAGCATTTTCGGCTTGCTATCGCGGCCGTTGCGCGAGCTGCCGACACCTTTTTTATGCGCCATTGTTGCCTCCGTAGGTAGAAATACGCGACTGGCCGAAGCTGGCCGCGCGATGGTTCAAAAAAACGCAGCGGTTTAGCTAACGATCTGGCTGATCGAGACCTTGGTGAACTGCTGACGGTGCCCCGTCCGGCGGCGATACCGCTTCTTGTTTTTGTACTTGAAGACGATGATCTTCTCGCCCTTGCTGTTCCCAACGACCTTCGCAAGCACTTTGGCGCCCGAAACCAGCGGGCTGCCAACCGACACCTTGTCGCCGCCGCCGATCATCAGCACTTCGCCAAGCTCCACCTGGCTGCCGATCTCGGCATTCATCAATGCCAGCTCGACGACCTGGCCTTCTTCGACGCGGTACTGCATCCCGCGATCACGAATAATTGCGTACACGACGCCGCTCCTCAATACTTGGTGCTGGTGCTCGGGGCGCGCGTGCGGCCCCAAAGCTTTCTTCACACGAAAAAAGAGTGGACCAGCCACTCTATGGATGGAGTGCCCTCGCATCAGACTGCCGGTGATTATAGCAAAGCGCGGCGGCTCTGTCAAATGCTTATGCGTTACGAAAATGCGCGGCTCCCCATCGCGAAATCATGAAGGATGCCACGCGCAGGGCGGCACGTCTGAGGCCAGAGTGTGAAGCGTTTTCGCCGGTAAGAGGAACGACGCCTCACACTCTGATTGCCAAGATCGCCTAGCTTTCCCGAATATCGACGATACGCTCGACGAGCGGGGCGAGCTGTTTGCGCAGCAGCTCGGGCTCGACGCCGGTGAGCTTGCACATCACCAGGCTGTTCGAAAGGTCTTCGCCGGCAAAGGTGCTGAGCGCGATGATGTTGCCGCCCAGCTCGGCCACGGCATGTGTGAGCTGCGCAAGCTGGCCGGCGCGGTCGGGCACCAGCACGGTGGCGCGCACGCCTTTTTCGCGCGCACCCGTCATTTCGAGCAGCACGCGGAAGAGATTCGTCTCGGTGATCATGCCAACAATATGGTCGCCGCGCATGACGGGCAGGCCGCCGATTTTGTTGTCGGCCATGATCCGCGCCGCTTCTTCGATTGGCGTATCTTCGGCCACCGTCAGCACGTCGGTGCACATTACCCGTTCGACGGTGAGCTTGCTGAGCAGGTAGTTCAGCTCCCACACGCTTAATGTCGTGGCCGACGACGCCGACGCGTGCAGCAGGTCGCGGTCGGTCACAATGCCGACCAGCCGCCCATGGTCGACCACAGGCAGGCGGCGGATTTTCTCGCGCCGCATCAAAGTCAGGGCCTCGGGCACCGACGTTTCAGGGTGAACCGGAATTACCGGGTGGGTCATACGTTCGCCGACAAGCATAACCATGCTCCTTACACTTCATTGTGTGCTGTTCAAGAACCGAGAACCACAGAACCACAGAACCGAGAACCGCAGAACCGCAG
>LJCR01001226.1 GCA_001399705.1 Kouleothrix aurantiaca | reverse complement strand
CGCCGGTATCGAGGGTCGAGGTGATCGTCGAGGCGATTTCGTTCAGGGTGCTGAGTTCCTGGTTGCGGCGCTGGGCTTCGTCGTAAATGCGGAACGCCGAGATCGCGGCGGCAAGCTGGCTGGCCAGCGTGCGCACCAGTGTGATCTCATCGTTTGTGAAGCGCCGCATGTCGGCCGTGCCGAGCGCCAGCACGCCAGTGGCGTGGTCTTGCGCGATCAGTGGCACGATCAGCGCCGAGCGCAGGTTGAACGCACGCAGCAGCACTGCCGGCCGCTGGGCATTGGAATAATCAGCATCGTGCACTTGAACAGGCGCGCGCCGGCGCACCACGCGCTGGAGCAGGGCAAGATCGGCTGGCTGGAGCGCCATGGCAGGCGCGACCTGCGGCGGGTACTCGCACACAATCTGGCCAGCGCTGGCTTCATCGTTCAGCAAGGCCACGCCACCCCGCGGCAGGTCGAAGAGGATGGTAAGTTCGCGCAACGCCAGCAGCAAGAGCTCATCAAGCGTGGCGGCAGTTTCAATCGCCTCTGTGATGCGTGTGAGCGCGTCAATGCGTATCTCGGCGGTCGGTGATTCTCTCAAAGCCAGTCTCCCAACTGCTACTCGCAAGCCGAACAGCGGCGTCGTGGTGGCAGCCCGAAAGCGCGTACGATGTCGCTATCCTTCACGGTGTTTCATTGATCAGTTCAGCGCCCAGCCCATGCTGCCCTGCGTGCGGCGCGTGTGTGGCCGCCGGCACGCGCCACGCAAGGTGGAAGATCGGCAGCACTTCACGATCAAGGCGCAGCGGCGGCAGCGCCTGGAGCGCAATCGCCCGATGGCCGGCCAGCGCCGCGGCAACACCTTGCGTCACCAGCACATCACCACGCGAGAGTTCGCACAAGCGCTGCGCGCGCGCGGCAGCAACGCCGCTGGCGTGCCGGGCCGGCGGAACGGTCGGCAAGGTGCCAAGCATCAACAGGCCGTCGCCAATTCCAATATTCAAGCTGCCAAGCGCTAATAGATTGCGCCCTTGCCAGCCCGCGCCCAGGTGCTGGCTGGCTGCGGTTAATTCGGCAGCCATAACCACAGCGCGCAGCGCGCCGCCTTCGGCCGAAAAAGCAATCTGGGCCGCGTCGCCACCAATTGCAGCAACGATTCCTTTGCGGCGCGCGGCCAGCTCGCGCACGGTTTGAAAGAACGGGCAGATCAGCCCGGCAAAGCCGCCCGGCGCCCTATGCGCCACCGCACTCAGGCCGGGCAGTTCCACCGCCAGCATCACCATCTCGGCGATGCAGGGCGGGGCTGCCGGGCGCGGCGAAAGGCCGTCGCGCTCGGCGAGTTCAAGCGCCAGCGCGATCTGCGCGCCAATGATTTCCAGCATATTGAGCTGCTCGGCATCGTAGTGCTCGGGCAGCTCGTGCCCAACCGTCAAAATCCCCAGCACCCGCTCGTGATAGGAGATCGGCACTGCCGCCGCCGAGCGCAGATCGCCAAGGCCAGGGCCAGGCAGCCAGCGCTCGTCGTTCGCGGTATCGCGCACCAGCGTCGCGCGGCGCTCGCGCGCCACCCAGCCAGCCAGGCCGCGCCGCATCATGGGCTGCGCAACCATTGCCAGCGGGGCCAGGTTGCCATTATCAAGCGCCACCCGGTAGGATATCTGGCCGGCGGCATCCAGCACAAGCAGGGTGGCATGGGGCGAACCAGTCAGCTGCGCGGCCGGGCGCAGCGCCTGCGCCAGGGCATCGCCAAGAACGGGGCGCGACACAAGATCGAGGGCAAACTGATGCAGGGTGGAAAGCATGTCGGTTGGGGCTGCCGTGTGCGCAGGCACCACCGCGTGAGTTTGCTGCTGGCCCGGCTGTGGCGTGTGCAACGGCGCCTCCGCTTCGAAGGGGCTAGAATATAGACCTTCACAATTCGCGCCTATTATATGCGATGCACCGCCTGAGCGCTAGCCATGCGGGCTACAGTTCGATGACAGATAAGTGACTAATGAACGCGGCGAGTCGGCTGTTCATCCAGCCGCGCTATGCAGGGAGCGAAACGAGCTGGCGGCGCACAATGC
>LJCR01001227.1 GCA_001399705.1 Kouleothrix aurantiaca | reverse complement strand
GTGCCGAGCGATGGCCGGCTGCTGGAAGCGGTGCTGCGCCGCAGCTACGAGCACACCGGCAAGCCACTGTTTGTAACAGAAACCAGCGCGCGGGCCGATATTGCCGGGCGCGCAGCCTGGATGGACCAAACCATCGCGGCGGTGCGCGCGGCCCAGGCGGATGGCATCCCGGTGCTGGGCTATACATGGTTCCCGCTGATCACCATGATCGACTGGGCCTACCGCACCGGCGACGCGCCGCTGAAAGACTACCTGCTGCACCTTGGCCTGTGGGATTCGGAGTTTGACGCGGCGGGCGTGCTGGTGCGCCACGCGACGCCGCTGGTTGAGCGTTTTCGCGCCTATGTGAACAATAATCTGAGCAACGAGCTGAGCTAGCATTCCAGTACCGATTACGATTTCTCAACGCCTTTCTGCCTGCGCCGCCCGCGCGGAGTTTGTTTGCTGCTGCCTTTTTCCGCGACGCCCGCGCACGTTCCTGACACAAACAGCACATCAACAAGGAGCATGGTATGTCTATTCCCCGGCCAGAATACCCCCGCCCGCAGTTCGCCCGCGCCGACTGGCTGTGCCTGAATGGCGAGTGGCAGTTCGAGGTCGACAGCGGCGACAGCGGCCTGGAGCGCGGCCTGCTTGGGCGCGATCTAAACAGCGCGCATCGTGCCATTCTGCCCCGAGTCGGAGCTTTCGGGCATTGGCAACCCCGACTTCATGCCGGCAGTCTGGTATCGCCGCGAGGTGACGATCCCGGCGGGCTGGGCCGGCAAGCGCGTGCTGCTGCTTGAGCGCGCCACTGTGCCAAGCCTGCCGGCCGCGTCGTCGCCGGTGATCTACCCGGCAACTATGCATCTGCTGGACGAGATCGGCGCGGATGAGCGCGAGTATGCTGCCGGCACGCCACCGATCCGCCGGCTGGTGTCGGAAGTGCGCGAGGATTTCCGCATCAGCCTGCGCCTGCCCGCGCTGTTTGGGCGCGACTACCTGTACGCGATCGACCGGGCGCGCTTTGACGCGGCGCTGTGGCGCACCGCCGCCCGCCAGCCGGGCGTCACTACACGCGAGGGCTTTAGCGTCACCGAGCTGCTGCGCGCTGGCGAGCGCGTGACCGGGGTGGTTGGGCGGGCGGGCGGCGTGGCCGAGCGCTTCACGGCGGACTGCGTGGGGGGAGCGGATGGGCGCTTCAGCACCGTCGCGCGCCAGGTTGGGGCCGCCACCCGCGACGAGCACACGGACATGCCCACGACAATTTACTACGCCTACTGGCGCAATGTCGCGCCCTACGACGATGGCGGGCCGACCGTGCATTCCTACGGCATGGGGCGCGGCTATGGCTTTGGCATCTTCAACAGCGCCGACGGCACGACATGCGTGGTGATCGAGGGCCGCGCCGACCGGCTGGAGCTGGGCGAGGAAAAGGCGAGCGAGCTGTACATGCGCATGCTGCGCGCGCACCCGCGCGTGTGGCGGCGGCTGGCCAGCGCAGAAATGGCGACCGAAGTGCGCGGCATGCGCAAGATCGGCAACTGCTACCGCGAGGCGGGCGGCGCGGGCTGGGCGCTGGTGGGCGACGCACTGCACCAGAAAGACCCGCTCGACGGCCAGGGCATCTACGACGCGGTGGCGACCGCCAAGCTGCTGGCCGCCGCGCTGATCGACTGGAAGCAAGGGCGGCTGGGCTGGGAAGCGGCACTGGCCCAGTACGACGCGGCGGTGCGCGCCGAAACCATGCCGATGTACCAAGAAACCATGCAGCGCGTCAAGCGCGAGCTGTATACCGAGCAGCCCGACTGGGCCTACCGGAGCTGGCTGCGCTGGCTGGCGACCGACCCGGAGTATGGCCGCCGCCTAATTATGCTGCTGTCGCGCGGCATCCCGGCCACGGGCTGGCTGCCGGCCAGCGTGTTTTTCAAGGCGCTCGCGCGCGGGGCGGTGCGCGACCTGGCGCGGCGGCTGGCACACATGCCCGAGCCGCACGCGCTGCCGCCGCTCGCCTCCTGATGCGGAACCGAGAACCGCAAAACCGCAGAACCAAACGATTGGGCCACAGAGAA